>NZ_JACARS010000037.1:0-66366 GCF_013386485.1 Pseudomonas sp. P7758
GATCTGCATCATCCTTCAGCCTAGCTGTTCGGCCACCGATTCCGGAATATCGGCATTGGAATAGACGTTCTGCACGTCATCCAGGTCTTCAAGCATGTCGAGCATCTTGAGTACCTTCTGCGCCCCGTCCAGGTCCAGCTCGGCGCTGGTGGTCGGCAGCATCACGATTTCCGCGTCGGTGCCTTTGAAACCAGCCGATTCCAGGGCGTTACGCACCGAATAGAAGCCCGCGAACGAGGTGAACACGTCGATGGAGCCGTCTTCGTTGGTCACCACGTCGTCGGCATCGGCCTCCATTGCCGCCTCAATCAGCGCATCTTCATCCACGCCCGGCGCGAAGGAAATCTGCCCCTTGCGCTCAAACAGGTAGGCTACCGAACCGTCAGTGCCGAGGTTGCCGCCACATTTGCTGAACGCATGGCGCACGGCAGCCGCGGTACGGTTGCGGTTGTCGGTCATGCACTCGACCATCACCGCCACGCCACCCGGGCCGTAGCCTTCGTAGCTCAACTCGACCATGTCGTCGGTATCGGCCGCACCGGCACCACGGGCCACGGCGCGGTCGATGATGTCGCGGCTCATGTTGGCGCCGAGGGCTTTGTCCAGGGCCAGGCGCAGGCGCGGGTTGGAACCCGGGTCACCGCCACCCTGGCGCGCGGCAACGGTCAGCTCGCGAATCCACTTGGTGAAGATCTTGCCTTTCTTGGCATCCTGACGCTCTTTGCGGTGCTTGATGTTCGCCCACTTGGAATGGCCAGCCATAACACAACTCCGAAATTCTGTAGAAACCTGTCGATCCCGTCCAGGCGGGACTTCCCTCTTTAACGTGCAGCCCTTGTAACGCAAAGGCGCATCCGAAGATGCGCCCTTAGCTGACAATGTAAAACCTTATCGCGCTTTCACGCTGCGGCCTTACTCAGCCTTTGGTGTCTCGCGCAGACGGATATGCAGCTCGCGCAGTGCCTTGGCATCCACCACACCCGGTGCTTGCGTCATGACGTCGGCAGCACTTTGGGTTTTCGGGAAGGCAATCACTTCACGGATCGACTGGGCACCGGTCATCAGCATCACCAGACGGTCCAGGCCGAAGGCCAGGCCGCCATGGGGTGGCGCGCCGTATTTCAGGGCGTCAAGCAGGAAGCCGAACTTCTCTTGCTGCTCATCTTCGTTGATGCCCAGCAGGCGGAAGACCGATTGCTGCATTTCCTTGCGGTGGATACGGATCGAACCGCCACCCAGCTCGGTGCCGTTGAGCACCATGTCGTAGGCACGGGACAGAGCGCCAGCCGGGTTGGCTTCCAGCTCTTGCGGCGTGCACTTCGGCGCGGTGAACGGGTGGTGCAGTGCGCTGAAGCTGCCGTCGTCGTTTTCTTCGAACATCGGGAAGTCGACAACCCACATCGGCGCCCACTGGCAGGTCAGCAGGTTCAGGTCGTTGCCGACCTTGATCCGCAGTGCACCCAGCGCTTCGCTGACGATCTTCGACTTGTCGGCACCGAAGAACACGATGTCGCCGTCAACTGCGCCAACACGATCCAGGATCACATTGAGGTTGGCTTCAGGGATGTTCTTGACGATTGGCGACTGCAGGCCTTCAACGCCCTTGGCGCGCTCGTTGACCTTGATGTACGCCAGGCCCTTGGCACCGTAGATGCCAACGAACTTGGTGTAGTCGTCGATCTGCTTGCGCGGCATGCTCGCAGCGCCAGGCACGCGCAGTGCGGCGATACGGCATTTCGGGTCGTTGGCCGGGCCGCTGAACACCTTGAAGTCGACATCTTTCAGTTGGTCTTCAACGTCAACCAGTTCCAGCGGGTTACGCAGGTCTGGCTTGTCGGAACCGTAACGGCGCATGGCTTCTTCGAAGGTCATGTGCGGGAATTCGCCGAACTCCAGGTTCAGCACTTCCTTGAACAGGTTGCGGATCATCTGCTCGGTGATGCCCATGATCTCTTTTTCATCAAGGAAACTGGTCTCGATGTCGATCTGGGTGAATTCCGGCTGGCGGTCGGCCCGCAGGTCTTCGTCACGGAAGCACTTGGCGATCTGGTAGTAACGGTCGAAGCCGGCGACCATCAGCAGTTGCTTGAACAGCTGTGGCGATTGTGGCAAGGCGAAGAAGGAACCGGCGTGGGTACGGCTCGGCACCAGGTAGTCGCGGGCGCCTTCCGGGGTAGCACGGGTCAGGATCGGCGTCTCGACGTCGAGGAAGCCGTTCTCGTCGAGGAAGCGACGGATGCTGGTGGTCATGCGCGAACGCAGGCGCAGCTTCTCGGCCATTTCCGGGCGACGCAGGTCCAGGAAGCGATAACGCAGGCGGGTTTCTTCGCCAACGTCAGAGAACTCGTTCAGCGGGAACGGCGGAGTTTCCGACTCGTTCAGCACTTCCAGTTCGTAACCCAGCACTTCGATCATGCCCGACGCCATGTTGGCGTTGGTGGCACCGGCCGGACGCAGGCGAACCTTGCCGGTGATCTTCACGACGTACTCGCTGCGCACGCGATCGGCGGCGGCGAAGCTCTCGGCGCGGTCCGGATCGAACACCACCTGGGCCAGACCATCACGATCACGGATATCGAGGAAGATCACCCCGCCGTGGTCGCGGCGACGGTGAACCCATCCGCAAAGGGTGATTTCCTGACCTTCCAGGGTCTCGTTCAGTTGGCCGCAATAGTGGCTGCGCATCATGATAGTGGTTTCGCTTCTCGTAATTCGAAATTCGGTGGAGGCCCGCCTCATCACCGTACAGCTAAGTCAGGTGACGGATAATGCAGGAGCCTGCGCGTAGAGTTCAACTCAGTCTGCTTTGTCGCCGCCGGCCAGATTCTTCTTCGAACCGGTCTTGAAGTCGGTCTCGTACCAACCGTTGCCACTCAGGCGAAAGCCCGGCATGGACAACATCTTCTTGAGCTCCGGTGCCTGGCAGGCAGGGCAATCGACCAGCGGCGCTGCGCTGATCTTTTGAATGGCTTCCAACTGATGACCACAGGAAGCGCATTGATAGTCGTACATGGGCATGGAGATGTCTCGGCGATCAGATCATTACTGCGCCACGCCCTGCCCTGGCTCTATCCTGTGGGAAAGTCCCGGCATGCGCAGCAAAGCCCGGGATTATATCTGGTAAATCGAGGCTGTGCAGCCGTAGCGGCGCGCTGCTCTTTATATAGATGACTGCAGCAGGCTTCTGCCGGGCGCCCGACCCGGGGCAATCCCGGGACGGGCGCCCGGCACAAGGTTCATGCAGGGTCCGGCTGGACACTGGGCGCGACAAGCCGCCCTTTCAATACATGCACCACGCAAACCACCCTGACCAGACCGCTGAAGTTCTTTACACCGCCATAACGCAAGTGCACTTCCCGGTCCACGTAAGACAGCAGCGCACTGACCGAACACGTATTGATCCTGGCGATCTCCGCGAGGATATTCCAATACACCTCTTCGAGCCGCAAACACGTCGAAAAACCATTAAGCCGAACCGATCGGGACAATGGCCTGGCCAAGTTCATATCGAACCCCTTGGCAAAGGGATCTACCTTTATCTTGTGCAATCCGCACGTTTCCATAACTCCATTACCTGCTCCGCGTGACATACACTTGACACTCCATTGCCTGACGGCCACTCATGTTCTCGTTGGCCGTTGAGCTATAAAACATCAAGACGACAAGTGCAGCCAGAAGACAGGGAGCCGATCACCGTAGGACAAGCCAACGCGCGTATCAGGAAGCTCGCGGAATCGCGGAAATCGCCGGAAAGCAGGCATGCGAGGGGCGTCAGCTCGACGCCCTCCCGCCACCGGTGTTATTTGTTTTCGAGCAGGGAACGCAACATCCATGCGGTCTTTTCATGCACTTGCATACGCTGGGTCAGCAAGTCCGCCGTCGGTTCATCACTGACTTTATCCAACAACGGGAAGATCCCCCGGGCTGTGCGAGTCACCGCTTCCTGGCCTTCGACCAGTTGCTTGATCATGTCTTCAGCGCTCGGCACACCCTCTTCTTCCTTGATCGAAGAAAGTCGCGCATACACCGAGTAGGCACCCGGTGCGGGAAAGCCCAGGGCACGAATACGCTCTGCGATTGAATCCACCGCCAGCGCCAGTTCGTTGTACTGCTCTTCAAACATCAAGTGCAGTGTACGAAACATGGGCCCCGTTACGTTCCAATGGAAGTTGTGGGTCTTCAGGTAAAGTACATAGGTATCGGAAAGCAGTCGCGAAAGTCCATCAACGATTGATTTACGGTCTTCTTCACTGATACCAATATCGATTGCCATGTGTTTCCCCTTCAATTGATAAAAATTCATTGATCAGGTGCAGGACCACTCTAGCAAGAGTGCCGGCCGTGCGCAGCCTGGCTGACCCTTTCGAGGTGCGGCAAATCGCCCCTTGCAGAGCGGGCTTGCCCGACAGGCAAGGCTTCAACAGCTACCGGAAAAATTACCCAGCACCTACGAAAAAGCCTGCACCTGTCTAGGACAAGTGTTTGACGCAGAAATGCCGTGCCCCTTGTAACAGCCTGAAATGCTTGATTTGAGTAGGCACAGGCTTTGCTGTTAAATAGGCAGCGTGTCGCCGCCGATATTTTTCGCGGCAAGCGGCATAGGCTGATACCCGTGCACGTGCCCAACGCCTCCCATTGTTCAGAAGCGAACCGTGCCCGTCAGCTCTTCCTTGTGATCCGTCTTAACGTGAGTTAATCAAAATGTTGAAAATCGTCCACCTGCTAACGGGCGCTGCAGCTTTGCTGCTGTCCTTTATCCCCAGCCTGCGATCAGAGACCCTGCCTTACCTGCAGCAACCTGACGCTCTCTACCTGACCTTCTTTGGTCTTCTTAACCTGACACTGGCTCCAGTCATTCCATACTGGAACAAAGGCCCGCGTCATCAACTGCAAAACCTGGTCAGCGCCCTGCTGGTCCTGGCTGTTGTCGTGCAAACCCTCACCCTGCTGGCGCCTATGCCTGAAGTGGGTGGCCACCCGGCCGTCCTGCTCAGCCTGGCAATAGCACTGGTCGCCATCGTTCTTCATCTGGCCATCAGTTTTTACCGCTCCTCCCCGGCCGCTGCGTCGCAAAGCTACGACATGACCAACCGGGATACCGGGACCGTCAAGTGGTTCAACACCTCCAAGGGCTTCGGCTTTATTTCCCGGGATTCGGGCGACGATATCTTCGTCCACTTCCGGGCGATTCGCGGCGAAGGCCATCGCGTACTGGTGGAAGGCCAGCGCGTGGAGTTCTCCGTCATGAACCGTGACAAGGGCCTGCAAGCTGAAGATGTGATCGCCGCATTGCCGCGTCGCTGATTCCAGCACCCCGAAAAAAAGAAACCGCGATGCAGCCTGGCTGCATCGCGGTTTTTTATGCCTGGGGGGTCAACCCCTGCCTTATTAATAATGAGGCGGCGGCGCCTCTTCCTCGGACGACTCGAACTGGCCGCCCATTTCTTCCTGGCGCTTGAGCAACGCAGTCATCTGCAACTGCAGGCGTTCCACGGCACGCTGCTGGGTGACCAGGATGTCATTCAGGGTCTCGATGGTGTCGTCCTGAAAGGCCAGGCGGCTTTCCAGGTCGGTCACGCGGGCTTGAAGATCCATGGCTCAAGCCTCCAGGAACGTGAAGTCGGCCGGCAGGATCTCGCGCAGGCGCGCACGAATTGCCACCACTTGCTCGTCACTGTAGGGCTTCGCCGGGTGCTTGCCCCAGACCGGCGCAGGCCAGGCCGCGTCGTCGCGCTTGCGTACGATCACATGCACGTGCAGTTGGCTGACCACATTACCCAAGGCACCGATATTCATTTTGTCGGCGCCGAACCCTTCGTTCAGCCACTGTGCCAGTGCCGTGCTTTCCTGCCACACCCGCTGCTGGTCGGCGACATCCAGTTGAAACACTTCGCTGATACCGTCGATGCGCGGCACCAGGATGAACCAGGGGTAATTCGAGTCATTGGAAAGCAGCAGCCGACACAGGGGGAAATCCCCGATAGGCAAGGTGTCTTGTTGAAGGCGTGGATCTAAGGCGAACACAGCAGTCACTCCCGTTCGGCGGGTCAGGTTTCAGGCGCCCAGCATACCTGCGAATGCCGGTCGCTTCACGGCGAATGCGCGTGGCCGAATACGCGCCCAAACAGGACGCCACGAAAAAAAGCGCACCATTTCGAGACAGGCCAATATTTCAGCTACGCTAAATGACCAATGTATCCAATTCTGGTCAAAGTCGGGACGCAGAACATGCTTCAAGACCTTGAGCCAGACGGCTTTCAAAAGGCCAAGGGTGAACGGGAGCAGAAACGCAGTCAGTGAAGCACTGCACCAAAATGACCCATTTGTGCTTCAAAGGGATCCGCCAACTACCCACCGAACGGGGTGAACCGGTAACGTTTTGCTCTGGTACAGGTTTTATGCGCCACCAAACCGGAGTGCGGCAGGCGCGTCAAGGCCAAACCAAACGGCGTAAAAAGCCCGTGCTTATGCGGTTTTTACAGGCCGTTGACACTTTTCACGAAAAAATCACATTCGGTTACGGGTTTGTGCACGCTTGTTGCATTCACACCCATATCGTCGACAACGGCACCGGCGGGAAGCAGGTGTTTCGCGACGGAAAATAACAGCGGTTCAATGCCTGACAGGGATGAGTTGAAACTTTCAGGGGTGACTTTTCCACCCCGCTTCCAAGGTTTTAAAACAGCATTGAAGTTGTCAGTCCGGTTACAAGTGGACTGTGAATTTGCGACATGGAGCTAGC
This sequence comes from Pseudomonas sp. P7758, assembly GCF_013386485.1. Lineage (NCBI taxonomy): Bacteria > Pseudomonadati > Pseudomonadota > Gammaproteobacteria > Pseudomonadales > Pseudomonadaceae > Pseudomonas > Pseudomonas sp. P7758. The sequence goes on from NZ_JACARS010000037.1 coordinate 6,743, forward strand.
AATTTACGACAGGCCCGTAAAGAAGCTGAAAGGATAGATGTGCAAGTATCGTCAATAATGTCTGCGTGATATAACTTTGCGCCGACACAAAAAAGAAAGAGCCGCCCAGACAAAAATATAGGTGGGACGGCAGTACTCTTCCTAAAACCAAAGGAGCAAATCACGATGCGCGTGATGAAGTGGAGCATGATCGCCCTGGCTGTTTCAGCAGGCACCTCGCAGTTCGCAATGGCGTCCTCCCAGGACGATTCCAAGGGCTTTGTTGAAGACAGCACTTTCAGCATCAACACTCGCCTCCTGAACTTTAGCCGCGACTTCCGTAACAATGACACCGGCAAGAGCCGCGTCGACGAAACCGGTCTGGGCTTCAACGGCCTGTACCAGTCGGGCTTCACCCAAGGCACCATCGGTGTGGGTGTCGACGTCATCGGTCTGTTGGGCGTCAAACTGGACAGCGGCAAGGGTCGTTCCGGCACTGGCCTGTTTCCAACGGGCTCCGACGGTCGCGCTCAGGATGATTACTCCAAGGGCGGCGGCGCAGTTAAGTTCCGTATCTCCGATACGGTCCTGAAAATCGGCGACCAGTACACCACCGCGCCTGTATTCGCTTCCGATGACAGCCGTCTGCTGCCTGAATTGCCACAGGGTATCTCGCTGACCAGCAACGAGATCAAAGGCCTGAAACTTGAAGGCGGTCACTTCACTTCGAGCGTGGCACAAGCCCAGACCTACCGCGACAGCCTGGGCCTGACAAAAACCGACTTCATCGGTGGTGTCTACGCCCTGACTCCAGAAGTCAGCGCCAGCCTCTACTACGCGAAGACCGAAGACTACTGGAAAAAAACCTACGCCAACCTGAACTGGACCCATGCGCTCAGCAATGAGCAGTCCCTGGCGGTCGACTTCAACATCTACAGCACCAAAAGTGATGGCGCTGGCCTGCAACGGGCTGAGAAAGACGGCACCACCAAACTGGACAACCGTGCCTACAGCTTGCAAGGCGCGTACACCATCCAGGCTCACACCTTTACCCTGGCCTACCAGAAGGTCAGCGGTGACGGTGACTACGGCTACGGCGTAGACGGCGGCGGCACGATCTTCCTTGCCAACTCCATCGCTCGTTCCGACTTCAACGCTGAAGACGAGAAGTCGTTCCAGGCTCGCTACGACCTGAACATGGCGACTTTCGGCGTACCAGGCCTGAGCTTCATGACTCGCTACGTCAAAGGTACCGGCGCCAACACCGCCGACACCTCGAACGGCAAAGAGTGGGAACGTGACATCGAAGCCAAGTACGTGATCCAGAGCGGCCCGGCAAAAGACCTGAGCCTGCGCGTGCGTCAAGCCACTTATCGCTCCAGCGATGGTGTGTACTACGGTTCGGCGTCCATCGACGAACTGCGTCTGATCGCGCAATACCCGCTGAACATCTTGTAATTGGCAGTTTGATTACAACGATGACTTAGGGTTTCGGCCCTAACTAAAAAGCCGCTCACTTGTTCGCAAGTGAGCGGCTTTTTTATTGCAACTTAATCTCAACAACCGGATAACTAGCAAGCTAACTATCTAGTTTAATCCTGCGTAACAAACCTGACACATCGGCCAGGTTTAATCATCCAGTCACACTATTACTTCCCAGCACTTTCCTGCATGACGCGAATAACCCGTTGTGGAAACGGAATATCAATACCCGCCGCTTTCAAACGGTCACGTGCCAGTTCATTGAACATGAACATCACATCCCAGTAATCCGAAGTCTTGGTCCAGACTCGCAGGGATACCGTGATCGAACTGTCGCCCAAGGTCGAAACTACCGCTGCCGGCGCAGGATCAGCCAATACACGTGGATCCTTGGCCAGTTCCAGCAGCACTTCACGTGCTTTCTGCAGGTCGGCTTCATAGTCGACACCCACGTCAAACACCACCTTGCGGGTCGGCTGACGATTGGTGTTGGTGATGAGGCCGTTGGACAGGCTGCCATTGGGGATGATCACCGTCTTGTTGTCGCCGGTGCGCAACACGGTGTGGAAGATCTGGATGCTGTCGACGGTACCGGAAGTGCCCTGGGCTTCGATCCAGTCACCAATGCGGAACGGGCGGAACAACAGAATCAGCACGCCGCCGGCAAAGTTCGCCAGGCTGCCTTGCAATGCCAGGCCGATGGCCAGGGTGGCGGCGCCGATCGCGGCAACGAACGAGGTGGTTGCGACGCCGATCATCGAGGCCACGTTGACCACCAGCATGACCTTGAGCGCAATGTTCGCCAGGTTGGTAATGAAGTGTTGCAGCGCCAGGTCCGCATTACGCAGTGCCAGCAAACGCCCCACTCGGTGGGTCAAGACGTTGATCAGCCACCAACCGATGGCCAGGGTGACCACCGCCAGCAAAAATCGGCTGCCGTATTCCATGATCATCGGTAACCATGACTCCGAGCTCTTGATCAGGTGATCCACTTCAGCGTTCAAGTCCATCTACATTCTCCTGTTTACCGGATGCTCGGCCTATTGGTTGGCCCTAAATACAATTGAGCCCCGTAGGGCTCAATGGTGGGCGCAGGTTCTGGGGCGTGGGACGTCAAAAACGCCCACAGGTTCCCCAAAGTGCTATCAGTCGCGGAAGTTATTGAACTGCAGCGGCATGTCGAAGGTCTTGGCGCGCAGGGCAGCAATGGCCTCTTGCAAGTCGTCACGCTTCTTACCGGTGATACGTACCTGCTCGCCCTGGATGGAGGCCTGGACCTTGAGCTTGGCGTCCTTGACGTGGGCGACGATTTTCTTCGCCAACTCCTTGTCGATGCCTTCCTTGAGCACGGCTTCCTGCTTCATCAGCTTGCCGGACGCATAGGCATCCTTGATTTCGAGGCATTGCGCGTCGATCTTGCGCTTGACCAGAGACAGCTTGAGGATCTCAATCATCGCTTCCAGCTGGAAGTCGGCTTCTGCGGTCAGGTTGACGGTCAGCTCCTTTTCCTTGAACTCGAAGCTGCCCTTGCCCTTCAAGTCATAGCGGCGATCCAGCTCCTTGACGGCGTTCTCGACGGCGTTAGTGACTTCGTGTTTGTCCAGTTCGGATACCACGTCGAACGACGGCATGTAATTTCTCCAATAAAAAGGGGCGCGGCTCAGTAGAGATGGAGCACGCCCAGGCTAAAATGCCCGGGCATTATAGCGGTTCTTTCGCCTCGTTCACTGCGGGCAGCCTTACGGAGTAAAAACTGATGTCGACCACCTGGCACGTCCTCGGCGCCGGCAGCCTCGGAACACTGTGGGCCGCCCGCCTGGCCCGCGCCGGGCTGCCCGTGCGCCTGATCCTGCGGGATCCCGGGCGGTTGGCGAGCTATCAGACGGCCAATGGCCTGACCCTGGTCGAGCAAGGCGTGGCTCACACCTACCCGGTCGTCGGCGAAACCTCCGACAGCCCTGGGCCAATTCATCGCCTGCTGGTGGCATGCAAGGCCTACGACGCCCAGGAGGCCGTCGCACAGCTGGAACATCGACTGGTGCCGGACGCCGAACTGATCCTGTTGCAAAACGGGCTGGGCAGCCAGGACGCAGTCGCCGCCCAACTGCCCCAGGCACGCTGCATCTTCGCCTCCAGCACCGAAGGCGCGTTTCGCGAGAGTGACTGGCGAGTAGTGTTTGCCGGCCATGGCTACACCTGGCTGGGGGATGCTCGGCACCCTACTCCGCCGCTGTGGCTGGATGACCTGCAAGCCGCCGGCATTCCCCATGAGTGGAGCACCGACATCCTCACCCGCCTGTGGCGCAAACTGGCCCTGAACTGCGCCATCAACCCGCTGACCGTGCTTTACCAGTGTCGCAATGGCGAGCTGCAAGCCCATCAGTGCGAAGTGGCCACCCTGTGCGCCGAACTCGCCGACCTGCTGGAATGCTGCGGCCAACCCGCTGCCGCAGAGGATTTGCACAGCGAAGTGGAACGGGTAATCCAGGCCACGGCGGCCAATTACTCCTCGATGTACCAGGACGTGGCCAGTGCCCGACGCACCGAAATCAGCTATTTGCTAGGCTATGCCTGCCAGGCGGCCGCCCGCCACCAACTGAGCTTGCCGCACCTGCAACAACTCCAGGCGCGCCTGGTACGGCAACTGTCTGCACGCGGATTGCCCAGCGACTGAAGCACGCGCTACCCTGCCTGCTTGTTCCTTTGCAGCGAAAACCTTGATGCCACTGCGCCAGCGTCTCGAAAATCTACCGGTTGGGCAAAAACTGCTGGCGGCCCTGCTGGTTTTGTTGACCACCGTCTTGCTGGTGGCCAACCTGACCTTTATCAGCGCCGCCTACTGGATCTCCCAGGAAAGCATGGCGCCCCAGGCCTTGCAGGCCATCGGTCGGCTGGTGTCCAACCCCTCGCTCGCCGCCGAGTCCCTGGACTCACCGCTCAAGGCGCAAACCCTGCTGGATGAACTGACCAGCTACTCGCCATTGCGGGCCGCGGCCTTATACGACGGAGACGGCACGCGCCTGGCCCAGCTGCAACATGCCAATCGCCTGCACCTGCCAGATAATTTCCGGGACATTGAAACCTGGCGTACCACCGAATTTCGCAGCAACCAGGTGATCACCCTGCCCCGTGCCGGCAAACCGTCCGGGCACTTGCTGCTGGTGGCCAGCAGCGAACTGCCGGTGGCTTTCTATACCGGGACCTTCACCGCCAGCCTGGGTATCCTGATCTTCAGCGTGTTGCTGTGGCTGGTGATCGCCCGGCAGATCAAGCGCCTGATTACCCGGCCGATCCATGAACTGGAAGAATTGTCGCGCCAGGTCACTCGGGAAGAGAACTACGCCCTGCGCGCCGGTCGCGGCAATCATGATGAAATCGGCAGCCTCGCCGAAGCTTTCAACACCATGCTCTCGCGCATTGAAGCCCGTGAGCAGCAACTCAAGCGCGCGCGGGACGATTCCCAGGCCGCCTACGATCAAGCCCAGGGCCTGGCGGAAGAAACCCGCCACACCAACCGCAAGCTGGAACTGGAAGTCCAGGTGCGCAGCAAGATCGAGAAAAAGCTCACCGGCTTCCAGAACTACCTCAACAGCATCATCGACTCGATGCCCTCGGCGCTGATCGCCCTCGACGAACAGCTCTACGTCACCCAATGGAACCAGGAAGCCAGCGCACTTTCCGGGACCCGCCTGGACGAGGCACTGAACCAGCCGATCTTCCTCGCCTTCCAGCCGCTCAAGCCGTTCCTGCCGCAGATCAAGGCCACGGTAGAGCAACACACCGTGGAGCGGATCGAGCGCGTTACCTGGGTCAAGGATGACGAACCCAAGCACTACGCCCTGACCTTCTACCCGTTGATGGGCGGTGCCGGGCGCGGCGTGGTGATCCGGATCGACGACATCACCCAGCGCCTGTCTCTGGAAGAAATGATGGTGCAGTCAGAGAAAATGCTCTCGGTCGGTGGCCTGGCCGCCGGCATGGCGCACGAAATCAACAACCCGCTGGGAGCGATCCTGCATAACGTGCAGAACATTCGCCGCCGGTTGTCCAACGAACTGCCGAAAAACCTCGAGCACGCCGAACAGGCGGGCATCGACCTGGACTCGGTCAACCGCTACCTGCAAAGCCGCGAAGTGCCACAGTTGCTCGACGGCATCCAGCAGGCTGGCGCCCGGGCGGCGAAAATCGTCACCCACATGCTCAGCTTCAGCCGCCGCAGCAACCGGCAGATGGCGCCGTGCGACTTGCCGGCCTTGATCGACCAGGCCGTGGAAATTGCCGGCAACGACTTCGACCTCACCGTCGGCTTCGACTTCAAGGGCCAGGCGATCATCCGCCAGTTCGACCCGCAACTGGGCCCGGTACCCGGCACCGCCAACGAACTGGAGCAAGTACTGCTCAACCTGCTGAAAAACGCCGCCCAGGCGATTCATCAGCGCGAAGACGGCAGCGAGCCCGGCCGGATCATCCTGCGCACCCGGCTCAACCCGCCGTGGGCAGAAATCCAGGTGGAAGACAACGGCATCGGTATGAGCGAGAACGTGCGCAAACGCACGTTTGAGCCGTTCTTCACCACCAAGGAAATCGGCCAGGGCACCGGGCTTGGGTTGTCGGTTTCGTATTTCATCATCACCAACAATCACAAGGGGCAGATGGAAGTGCATTCGACCCTTGGCCAGGGTACCTGCTTCACCTTGCGCCTGCCCCTGGCGGGCAGCCAATTGCCACCCAACGAACTCACTCAACTGGAGCGCTAACCATGGGCTTTCGCCTGTCGAAAATTTACACCCGTACCGGCGACAAGGGCGAAACCGGCCTGGGCGACGGCCGCCGCGTGCCCAAGGACCATCCACGGGTGGAGGCGATTGGCGAGGTGGATGCGCTGAACAGCCAGTTGGGTTTGTTGCTGGCGGGATTGGAGGAACAAAGCGGGCAGCATCCAGCGTTGAAGGATGTGATCGAGGTGCTGACACCTTGCCAGCATCGTCTGTTTGACCTGGGCGGCGAATTGGCGATGCCGGTGTACAAGGCGCTGAACGCGGCGGAAGTCGACCGCCTTGAGGCGGCGATCGATCGCTGGAATGAAGAGGTCGGGCCGCTGGAGAACTTCATTCTGCCGGGTGGTTCGGCGTTGATTGCCCAGGCCCATGTATGCCGAAGCCTGGCTCGCAGTGCGGAGCGCCGGTGTCAGCACCTGAATGCGCAGGAACCGCTGGAAGGCGTCGGGTTGGCGTACATCAACCGGCTGTCGGACTTGCTCTTTGTGGCAGCCAGGGTGATTGCCAAGCGCCAGGGCGTTGCAGAGATCTTGTGGCAGGCGGCGGCAAAGCCGCACTGACGCTTACTGACCGATTGCAACCTGTGGCGAGGGAGCTTGCTCCCTCGCCACAACAGCTCCCCTGGCCACTCGCCAGGGTTATGCCTAAACCTCAGGCCAGAACGCCCGAATCCCCGCCACACCTTGAGCACCAGCCTCCCAGGCCTTTTCCCGCTCAGCAGGACCCACCCCACCGAGCAAGAACACCGGCTTGCTGAACCCACTGATCAACTGCTGTGCCTGCTCCCAGCCCAACGGCTCGGCATCAGGATGAGTCTGGGTCGGCTGCACCGGCGACAAGGTGACGAAATCCACGTCCATCAACTCCGCCAAGGCTAATTCCTCAGCATTGTGGCAAGACGCCGCCAACCAGCGATCCTTCGGCAAAGGACGTCCCTTGCTGGCGTACTTGCGCAGTTGCGCCGAGGTCATATGCCAGCCGGCCGCGGGAAAATCCCCCAGCCATTCAAACGGCCCCTTGAGCATCAGTTGCGCCTTGCCCGCACACAGGCCCACGGCGTCCACCGCCAGGTCACGGTACTTGGGGTCGTAACCGTTGGGGGCACGCAGCTGAACCAGCTTGATGCCACCAGCGATGGCTTTTTGAATACCGCGCAGCAGGACGGGTGTCTCCAGCTCGCCCGGAGTGATCAAGTAGTCAGCCGGCAAACGCGCCGCCGCAACGATCGGCGCATTGGCTGCCGGAAACTCATAGTTCGGCAGGTCCCGCTGGGCCACCCACTCAAGGGGTTGGCCTTCGGCACCGTGGGGCTCGCCGGTAAAGGCCGAGACTTCCCAGACATCCAGCAACACCTGTTTGTCCGGGTAATCATGCTGCACCTTGATCAACGGGCGAGCCGCCGTGACCTGGATGCCCAGCTCCTCCTGCAATTCACGGGACAGCGCGGTAGCGACCGACTCATCGGCCTCCACCTTGCCACCGGGAAACTCCCAGAGGCCGCCCTGATGCTGGGTATCGGCGCGGCGCGCCAGCAGAATCCTGCCGTCGACCCCCCGGATGACCGCTGCTGCTACATGAACTCGTTTCACCGCACTATTTCCTCTGAATCGGTTTGAAGACCTGCCTGGTATCAGGTGCGGTATTCCGCGTTGATCTTCACGTACTCGTGGGACAGGTCGGTGGTCCAGATGGTTTCGCTGCACTCACCGCGACCCAATTCGATACGGATGGTGATTTCTTCCTGCTGCATCACCGCCGAACCCTGGGCTTCGGTGTACGTCTCGGCCCGGGCGCCACGGCTGGCGATGCACACTTCGCCGAGGAACACGTCGATCTTGCTCACGTCCAGGTTCGGCACGCCGGCACGGCCCACAGCGGCCAGGATACGGCCCCAGTTCGGGTCGGAGGCAAACAGTGCGGTCTTGATCAGCGGCGAGTGAGCCACGGTGTAACCGACATCCAGGCATTCCTGGTGGTTACCGCCGCCGTTGACTTCAACCGTCACAAACTTGGTGGCGCCTTCGCCGTCGCGCACGATGGCCTGGGCCACGTCCATGCACACTTCGAACACCGCCTGCTTCAACGCGGCGAAATACGGGCCGTTGGACGAGGTGATTTCCGGCAGGTCAGCCTGGCCGGTGGCGATCAACATGCAGCAATCGTTGGTCGAGGTGTCGCCGTCGATGGTGATGCGGTTGAAGGACTTGTTGGCGCCGTCGAGCATCAGGTTTTGCAGCACGTCACGGGAGACTTTGGCGTCGGTGGCGATATAGCCCAGCATGGTCGCCATGTTCGGGCGAATCATGCCGGCGCCTTTGCTGATGCCCGTGACGGTAACGGTCACGCCTTCGTGCACAAACTGACGGCTGGCGCCTTTTGGCAGGGTGTCGGTGGTCATGATCCCGGTAGCCGCAGCCGCCCAGTTATCCACCGACAGGTCATCCAGCGCTGCTTGCAGCGCGCCTTCGATTTTCTCTACCGGCAGCGGCTCACCGATCACGCCGGTGGAGTACGGCAGCACCTGGCTGGCCTCCACGCCGGTCAGCTCCGCCAGCTTGGCGCAGGTGCGAGCAGCGGCGGCCAGGCCAGGCTCGCCGGTCCCGGCGTTGGCATTGCCGGTGTTGGTCAACAGGTAACGCACCGGGCCTTCGACACGCTGCTTGGCCAGAATCACGGGCGCGGCGCAAAACGCGTTCAGGGTGAACACACCCGCGACGGTCGAGCCTTCGGCACAGCGCATCACCACCACATCCTTGCGCCCCGGGCGCTTGATGCCCGCCGAAGCGATACCGAGTTCAAAACCGGCAACCGGGTGCAACGTGGGCAAAGGACCAAGACCAACAGCCATGAATGCGCTCCTAAAAATATTGGGTGTGTACCCCGTCGCTATCGACGGTGACGAAATGGCAAAACGCCGCGACGGCTGATGCCGGTCGCGGCGCGGGGGTGTTGCAGCGTCAGGCGAAAATCTTAGTTGATTTCGCCGTGGCAGTGTTTGAACTTCTTGCCCGAACCGCACCAGCACAGTTCGTTGCGGCCCAGCTTCTGTTCGTTGCGCACCGGGGCCTGGGCCAGGGCCACATCGACCTCTTCGCCCAATACTTCCGGAGCCTCAAGACCAGGCGCTTCGTCGTGCTGGAACTGCATACGCGCAGCCAGTGCCTCGGCTTCCTGACGCAGGCGGGCTTCTTCCTCGATCGGGTCTTCGCGACGCACCTGAACGTGGGACAGCACACGAATCGAATCGCGCTTGATCGAATCCAGCAGTTCGGAGAACAGCGTGAACGACTCGCGCTTGTACTCCTGCTTCGGGTTCTTCTGGGCGTAGCCACGCAAGTGGATGCCGTGACGCAGGTGGTCCATGGTCGACAGGTGGTCTTTCCACAGGTCGTCCAGCACACGCAGTACGATTTGCTTCTCGAAGGTGCGCAGTGCTTCGGCACTCGCCTGCTCTTCTTTCTCGTTGTACGCGGCCAGCAGCTCGGTCATGAGCTTCTCGCGCAGGGTTTCTTCGTACAGGTGGTCGTCTTCGTCGAGCCATTGCTGGACCGGCAAGTCGACACCGAAGTCGCTCTTCAACGCAGCTTCCAGGCCGGCAACATCCCACTGCTCAGGCAGGGACTGTGGCGGGATATGGGCGCTGACGGTGGCGTTGAGCACGTCCTGGCGGAAATCGGCAATGGTCTCGCCGATGTTGGTGGCGGCCAACAAACTGTTACGCATGTGATAAATCACTTTACGCTGTTCGTTGTTGACGTCATCGAACTCGAGCAGTTGCTTACGAATGTCGAAGTTACGGCCTTCTACCTTGCGCTGGGCCTTCTCGATGGCGTTGGTCACCATGCGGTGTTCAATCGCCTCACCGGACTGCATGCCCAGGGCTTTCATGAAGTTCTTCACCCGATCCGAGGCGAAGATGCGCATCAGGCTGTCTTCCAGGGACAGGTAGAAACGGCTGGAACCGGCGTCACCCTGACGACCGGCACGACCACGCAACTGGTTGTCGATACGGCGCGATTCGTGACGCTCGGACGCGATCACCTGCAAGCCGCCGGACTCCAGCACTTGCTGGTGGCGCTTCTGCCAGTCGGCCTTGATCTGCGCGATCTGCTCAGGGGTCGGGTTGTCCAGGGACGCAACTTCCACTTCCCAGTTACCGCCCAACAGGATGTCGGTACCACGACCGGCCATGTTGGTGGCGATGGTCAGTGCGCCCGGGCGACCGGCCTGGGCAATGATCTCGGCTTCTTTTTCGTGGAACTTGGCGTTGAGGACCTTGTGCTCGATGCCTTCCTTGGCCAGCAAGCTGGACATGTGCTCGGAAGTTTCGATGGTGGCAGTACCCACCAGCACTGGACGGCCCTGGGCCATGCATTCCTTGATGTCGGCGACGATTGCAGCGTATTTCTCGTCGGCGGTCAGGAACACCAGGTCGTTGAAGTCTTTACGCGCCAGCGGCTTGTTCGGCGGGATAACCATCACCGACAGACCGTAGATCTGGTGGAATTCGAACGCTTCGGTATCGGCTGTACCGGTCATGCCGGACAGTTTGTTGTACAGACGGAAGTAGTTCTGGAAGGTGGTCGAGGCCAGGGTCTGGCTTTCAGCCTGGATGTTCAGGGCTTCCTTGGCTTCGATCGCCTGGTGCAGGCCTTCCGACAAACGGCGACCCGGCATGGTACGACCGGTGTGTTCGTCGACCAGTACGACCTGGCCGTCCTGCACGATGTATTCAACGTTGCGATGGAACAGCTTGTGAGCACGCAGGCCCGCATATACGTGGGTCAACAGGCCCAGGTTGTGCGCCGAGTACAGGCTCTCGCCTTCGGCCAGCAGGCCGATCTGGGTCAGCATGTCTTCGACGAACTGGTGACCGGCTTCGTTGAGTTCGACCTGGCGGGTCTTCTCGTCGATGGTGAAGTGACCTTCTTTGGTCACCACGCCTTCCACTTCCTCGATGTGTTGCTCAAGGCGCGGGATCAGCTTGTTGATCTCGGTGTACAGGCGCGAGCTGTCCTCGGCCTGGCCGGAAATGATCAGCGGGGTACGGGCTTCGTCGATCAGGATGGAGTCGACTTCGTCGATCACGGCAAAGTTGAGTTCACGCTGGAATTTTTCTTCCATGCTGAACGCCATGTTGTCGCGCAGGTAGTCGAAACCGAATTCGTTGTTGGTACCGTAGGTGATGTCGGCAGCATAGGCGGCGCGCTTCTCTTCCGGCGGCTGGAACGGCGTGACAACGCCGACGGTCAGGCCGAGGAATTCGTACAGCGGACGCATCCAGTTGGCATCCCGGCGGGCCAGGTAGTCGTTCACCGTCACAACGTGCACGCCCTTGCCGGACAGTGCGTTGAGGTAAACGCCCAGAGTTGCCACCAGGGTCTTGCCTTCACCGGTACGCATTTCGGCAATCATGCCTTCATGCAAGGTCATGCCGCCGATCAACTGGACGTCGAAGTGGCGCATGCCCATGACACGCTTACCGGCTTCGCGGGCGACCGCAAAGGCTTCGGGAAGCAGCTTGTCGAGGGTTTCACCTTTGGCTATGCGGGCCTTGAACTCTTCGGTCTTGGCGCGCAATTGCTCGTCCGAAAGGGCAACCATCTGCTCTTCGAAGGCATTGACCAGCTGCACCGTCTTGAGCATGCGTTTGACTTCGCGCTCATTCTTGCTTCCAAAAAGTTTCTTTAACAAAGGCGCAAACATATCGGCAGGTTCTTCCACACATAGGGATGGAGGGCGCCCCGTGAGTCGCCCGAGCAGCCCTCACGGCCGCATGCGAACGAGCATTCTACCCGGAAACGTGGGTGAGGAAAGTGGCGTTATTCCACGATGCTGGCACGGCGCTCTTGGAGGGCTTGTTTAAAATAAGGGCTTTTTGCTGAACTTCAACCCATTCGGGTAATAAGTTACTCGTTGATTTAATGGATAAACTGCCGGTAATGCAATGGCGGCGGTGTCGCAGACGCTTTCTGCTACCATGGCCTCTCTGTTACTTAAGGTGTCTAGCCATGGCATTTCGCCCTCTTACGGCCCGAGCTCCCGCCGTGTTGCTTCGCGAAGCCAAGCCTTTAAAAGCCATCTTCGGCCATGCGCAACGCCTTGGTCATCTGCAACGCCTGGTAGAAAGCCAACTGCAGCCCGCCGCTCGCGAACACTGCCATGTGGCCTCGTGGCGCGAGGGCAATCTGCTGCTGATCGTCACTGACGGCCATTGGGCGACGCGCCTGCGCTACCAGCAGAAACGTTTGCAGCGCCAATTGATGGCCTTCGACGAATTCGCCAGCCTGACGCGCATCCAGTTCAAGGTGCAACCGCCGACCGTGCCGCAAGGCGCGGTGGGGCATACGATGGATTTGTCGGAAATCGCCGCCGAAACCATTCAGGCCACGGCAGACGGGATTACCGATCCGAACTTACGCGCTGCGCTGGAGCGGCTGGCCGCTCACGCCAAACCCAAAACCTGAGACCCGGCGCAGAACCAAGTGTGGGAGCGGGCTTGCTCGCGAAGGTGGCGTGTCAGTCACTGGATATATTGACTGATCCACCGCTTTCGCGAGCAAGCCCGCTCCCACATTTGATCCCATCGTTATTTACGTTTGCTGCCGCCTAACAAAGACCCCAGTAACCCGCGCACCAACTGCCGGCCCATCTGATTGGCCGCCTGTTGCATCGCCGATTTCAGTGCCTTGCCTGCCGTAGTACCGAGGAACGCACCGGCCTTGTCGGTAAAGCTTGGCTCTTCAGCGGCGGGCGTCGAATCCTCTTGCGGGCCCAAGTCCTTGCGCGCCATCAGCACTTCGTACGCCGACTCACGGTCAATCGGCTTGTCATAACGCCCCTGCAATGGCGAACTGGCAATCAGTGCTGCCCGCTCAGCTTCGCTCAGTGGCCCGATCCGCGATTGCGGCGGTGCTACCAGTACGCGTTGGACTACTTCAGGCGTCCCCTTTTCCTGCAAGGTTCCCACCAATGCCTCACCTGTACCCAACTCGGTCAGCACCGCCAGCGCATCAAATGCCGGATTGGGCCGGAAACCATCGGCCACCGCCCGCAGGGACTTCTGCTCCTTGGTGGTGAACGCCCGCAGCCCGTGCTGGATGCGCAAGCCGAGTTGCGCCAGCACGGTGTCCGGCAAGTCCCCGGGAGACTGGGTGACGAAATACACACCGACGCCTTTCGAGCGAATCAGCCGCACCACTTGCTCCAGGCGATCCTGCAGGGCCTTGGGGGTGTCGGCAAACAACAGATGCGCCTCATCGAAAAACAGCGCCAGCAGCGGCTTGTCGGCATCGCCACGTTCCGGCAGTTGCTCGAACAGTTCGGCCAACAGCCAAAGCAGGAAGGTCGCGTAGACCTTCGGCGCCTCATGCACCAGCCGGCTGGCGTCCAATAGATGAATACGCCCGCGGCCGTCACTGGCCGGTTGCAGGATGTCTTCGAGTTGCAGCGCCGGCTCGCCGAACAACGCTTCGGCACCCTGCTGCTCCAGCACCGCCAGGCGCCGCAACAGCGCCTGGCTGGAACCGGTGGTCATCAAGGCCGCGTCTTCCCCGAGCAACTCCGGGTGATAGCGCAAATGGTTCAGCAGCGCCTTGAGGTCCTTGAGGTCCAGCAACAACAGGCCTTCACGATCGGCCACCTTGAAGGCTGCGTAGAGGGCCGATTGCTGGCTGTCGGTGAGCTCCAACAGGCTGCCGAGCAACAGCGGGCCCATTTCACTCATGGTGGTGCGCAACGGATGACCGGACTGGCCGTGGATATCCCACAACGTCACCGGATACGCCTTGGGCGTGTAATTAAGGAAAGGCATGCCGGCTATGCGCTCGGCGACCTTGCCCTGAGGGTTGGCCGCAGCGCCCAGGCCACACAGGTCACCCTTGATATCGGCGGCAAATACCGCGACCCCGGCGTCGCTGAAAGCTTCCGCCAGGCGCTGCAAGGTCACGGTCTTGCCGGTGCCGGTGGCGCCTGCGATCAGGCCGTGGCGGTTGGCCAGGCGCATCGACTGGGCAATCGGCTGGCCCTGAAGATCTGCACCAATAATGAGTTGCGAGGAGTCAGGCATTTTGTCACCCATGGTTAATCTTTGGCGCTGAATGGTCGATACAGATAAAGCGAGAGACCCAAAAAGTCTTGGAAAAACAGGCCGGATAATTCCTGCAGGAGCAGATGGAAATATCACACTTTTTTTGACGCAGCCATTCCGCGCGTCCCAGAAGGACGTGCATCGGATATTAAGACCATAGCGGACCCCACAAGCCATGAATAAAAATCTGCGTTTCAGCCATAAAATCCTGCTTGCCGCCGCTCTTGTCGTCATTGCCGCCTTTGCGTTGTTTACCCTCTACAACGACTACTTGCAGCGTAATGCGATTCGCGACGACCTGAACAACTACCTGCATGAAATGGGCGATGTCACTGCCAGCAACATCCAGACCTGGCTTACCGGGCGCATAGTGCTGATAGAAAGCGCCGCACAGAACATCGCCATCAACCCGGATTCAACCAGCGTCGCCAGCCTTCTGGAACAGAAGGCCCTGACGTCCTCGTTCATGGCCACATACCTTGGCGACAGCAAGGGCGGCTTCGTCATCCGCCCCGATACCAAGATGCCCGACGGCTTCGACCCACGGGTACGCCCCTGGTACAAGGGCGCGCAGGGCAGCAACGGCTCAACCCTGACCGAACCCTACATTGACGCGGCCACCGGCCAGTTGATCATCTCCATCGCAACCCCCAGCAGCAAGGCCGGCCAGAGTGTCGGCGTGGTGGGCGGCGACCTGAGCCTGCAAACCCTGGTAGACAACATCGGTGCCCTGAACTTCGGCGGCATGGGTTATGCCTTCCTGGTCAGTGCCGACGGCAAAGTGCTGGTACACCCGGACAAGAGCCTGGTGATGAAAACCCTGGCCGACGTGTATCCGAACAACACCCCCCGAATCAGCAGCGACTTCAGTGAAGTCGAGGTAAACGGCAAGACACGTATCGTCACCTTTACCCCGATCAAGGGCCTGCCCTCGGTGAACTGGTACCTCGGCCTGTCGGTGGATAAAGATAAATCCTTCGCCATGCTCAGCGAATTCCGCACCTCGGCGATCATCGCCACGATCATCGCCGTGGTCATCATCATCGCCCTGCTGGGCATGCTGATTCGCATCCTCCTGCAGCCACTGCACGTCATGACCCGCGCCATGGAAGACATCGCCGACGGTGAAGGCGACCTGACCCGCCGCCTGACCATCCAGAACCACGACGAATTCGGCGTGCTTGGCAGCGCTTTCAATCGCTTCGTGGAGCGGATTCACACCTCGATTCGCGAAGTTTCCTCGGCCACCGAGCAGGTCAATGAAGTGGCCCTGCGGGTGGTCAGCGCCTCCAATTCCTCAATGGTCAATTCCGACGAGCAGGCCAACCGGACCAACAGCGTCGCGGCCGCGATCAACGAGCTGGGGGCCGCCGCCCAGGAAATCGCCCGCAACGCCGCACAGGCCTCCAACCAGGCCAGCGATGCCCGGCACTTGGCCGAAGACGGTCAGCAAGTGGTGGAACGCAATATCAAGGCGATGAACCAGTTGTCGCAGATGATCAGCGCCTCCAGCACCAATATCGAAGCGCTTAACAGCAAGACAGTGAACATCGGGCAGATTCTGGAAGTGATCACCAGCATTTCCCAGCAAACCAACCTGCTGGCCCTCAACGCGGCGATTGAAGCCGCACGGGCCGGGGAAGCCGGGCGCGGCTTTGCGGTGGTGGCCGATGAAGTGCGCAACCTGGCGCACCGCACCCAGGAGTCGGCGCAGCAGGTGCAGAAGATGATCGAGGAGCTGCAAGTCGGCGCCCGGGATTCGGTCAGCACCATGAGCGAAAGCCAGCGGCACAGCCAGGACAGTGTGGAAATCGCCAACCTGGCGGGCGAGCGTCTGAACAGCGTGACCCAGCGTATCGGCGAAATTGACGGGATGAACCAGTCGGTAGCCACCGCTACCGAGGAACAGACCTCGGTGGTGGAGTCAATCAACATGGACATCACCGAGATCAACACCCTCAATCAGGAAGGTGTGGAAAACCTGCAATCAACCTTGCGGGCCTGTTCCGACCTGGAACAGCAAGCGGCGCGCTTGAAACAACTGGTAGGTAGTTTCCGGATTTGATCCCGCCGGGTCAGCGGCTGCCTTGCACAGCCGCTGACGCCTTTTCTTCAGGCAATTCGGATGTGTCCTGCAATTGTTCCCACAACTCGGCGGCGCCTGGAAACTCGGTGCCGTCCTCACTGCTCAGGTCATCCGGGTCATATCGACTCAAACAACCCTCTCCCAGCGTCGCGGGGGCTTTGGAAGTCGCCTTGTCCAGTGGATCGCTCATGCTCCAGTCCTCACCCGCGCTCAAAAAAAGGGCCTGTAGCGATTTAACGCCCAGGCCCTTCATTCTTCAATCAAAACACTTCAATCAGAACACGACAGTCTTGTTGCCGTGCACCAGTACCCGGTCTTCCAGGTGATAGCGCAGGCCGCGAGCCAGCACCATCTTCTCGACGTCACGGCCAAAACGGACCATGTCTTCGATGCTGTCGCTATGGCTGACACGCACCACGTCCTGCTCGATGATGGGACCGGCGTCCAACTCTTCGGTGACGTAGTGGCACGTTGCACCGATCAGCTTCACGCCACGCAGGGATGCCTGGTGATACGGCTTGGCACCCACAAACGATGGCAGGAAACTGTGGTGAATATTGATCACCTTGCCAGCGTATTCACTGCACAACTCCGGCGGCAGAATCTGCATGTAGCGCGCCAGTACCACGACGTCCGCATCGTGCTGCTTGACCAGGCGCGAGACCTCGGCAAAGGCCGGCTCCTTGTCCTGCGGGTTGACCGGGACGTGGTAGTACGGAATGCCATGCCACTCGACCATGCTGCGCAGGTCGTCATGGTTGGAAATCACGCAGGAGATCTCGCAGTCCAGTTCATCGCTGTGCCAGCGGTGCAGCAGGTCTGCCAGGCAGTGGGACTCACGACTGGCCATCAGGACCACGCGTTTTTTCTGTTCCGTGTCGGTGATGCGCCAGGTCATCGAGAACTCTTCAGCGATCGGCGCAAATGCCTCGCGAAATGCCTCTAGACCAAAGGGCAGCGTATCGGCACGAATTTCGTGACGCATGAAAAACCAGCCGCTGAGATTGTCCGAGTGATGGCTCGCTTCGGTGATCCAACCGTTGTGGGAAGCCAGAAAGTTACTGACCTTGGCAACGATGCCAACCCGGTCCGGGCAAGCAATCACCAGCCGAAAAGTGCGCATTAGGGGGAAACTCCAGAACTTCGCAAAGGCCGCCATTCTAGCGATTGCGCAGAAAAACTGCAGTATTCCTCAACGCTTATTCTGATCGGCTGCGTCAACCCTGCCCCTTAATAGCGTAAGGTTTTTCCCCACTATGTGTGCAAACGCGTGGACTCCGGCAGTAAGCCAAGACTTAACCAGAGTATCTTTAGGCCATCCCCCTTACTAATTAACTCAATTCCACGCTTTTGCCACAAACAACCAAAGTAAATTACATAAATGCGGCCTTAAATGTTTACTTGGGCAAACTGTCTGACTATTATTGAGCCACTATCCCCTTTCACCCAGCGCCCTGCATAAGGTAGTCCCCATGTCCCTGATCAACGAATATCGCGCCACCGAAGAAGCTATCAAAGAGCTGCAAGCCCGTTTGAAGAACCTGTCCCAAGACGACAAACTGCAAACCGAGCTGGAATTCGAAGGCAAATTGCGCACCCTGATGGGCGAATACTCCAAATCCCTGCGTGACATCATCGCGCTGCTGGATCCGGATTCGAAAGTTAAGGCTCCACGTGGCGCCGTAAAAGCTACCGGCACCAAGCGTGCACGCAAGGTTAAACAATACAAAAACCCGCACAACGGCGAAGTGATTGAAACCAAAGGTGGCAACCACAAGACTCTGAAAGAGTGGAAAGCCAAGTGGGGCGGCGACGTGGTTGAAGGCTGGGCTACCCTGCTGGGCTAAGCCTCGCCAGGACGCTGCGTGATACGCAACGCAATAAAAAACGCCAGCTTGCTGGCGTTTTTTATTGTCCGTATTTTACCGGGAAGCTGATTACAGACTCATTCGAGTCGCTAAGGCATCAACATACTCCTGCCATTCATCAAGCACCTGGCGCTGAAACGGTGTGGCACTAACAGCCAACTCAAGACACGCCTGCTTAAAACCCTCAAGGGTGTTTGGCGCGCCCCATTGAGGGTCTGACAAACGTTGCTGACAGAAAACTCTCCAGCGTTGTTGCTCTTCACTATTCAAGGTGTCTGGAAAGTTGCGTGCACGATAGCGAAATAATAATTCAGGCAAACGTTCATCATCGAAAGGCCATTGCTGGCGCGCTAGTTGCGCCGGCTCGGCGACTCTCACTTGCTCACATAAACGTCGATCACGATCCCCGATAAAACCATCGTATAGCTGCTGCTCGGGATCGGCGCTTGGCGCAAAATCTTCCTCGGCGTAAATCGCCGCCAGTTTATCGCGCCATAGTTCCTGTGCGTCGCTTAGCCGCAGGGCCCGCGCATCACACTCATCCATATCCAGCTGCAAACGCTCGCGGTCTTGCGGCCGAAGCACGCTCAACGGTGCGACCACCGGGCAACGATTGATGTGCAGCAACTTGAGCGGTACCGGCAACTCACCTTCGGCCAGCTCGTCGCGGCGAGTATATAAGCGCCGGCGCAAGGTATCGGCGTCCTCGTCCAACAGCCCTTGCGGATCGAGACCCAGGTCGCAGACGATCAATGCATTGCGATTGCGCGGGTGCCACGCCAGCGGCAGCACCACCCCCAGGTAATGACGCTCGGCAGAAAAACGACCGGAAATATGCACCATCGGCTGCAACAACCGCACCTGGTCCATGACCCGTTGTTTGCTACGCAGTTGAAACAGCCAGTCATAGAGCTTGGGTTGCTTCTCGCGGATCAACCGGGCCAGGGCGATGGTGGCGCGCACATCGGACAAGGCGTCGTGGGCCTGGCCGTGGTCGATGCCGTTGGCGGCCGTCAACCGCTCAAGCTTGAGGGTGACGCGCCCGTCCTGTTCCGGCCAGACGATCCCGTCAGGGCGCAGGGCGTAGGCAGTGCGCACCACGTCGATCAGGTCCCAGCGGCTGTTGCCGCCTTGCCATTCCCGGGCATAGGGATCGAAGAAATTGCGGTACAAGCTGTAGCGCGTCATCTCATCGTCAAAACGCAAGGTGTTGTAGCCGGCCCCGCAAGTGCCCGGGGTGGCCAGCTCGGCGTGCACCCGGGTCATGAAGTCGGCTTCGGCCAGGCCTTTTTCCGCCAGCACGCCGGGAGTGATGCCAGTGATCGCGCACGCTGCCGGATGCGGCAGGATATCGTCGCTGGGGTGGCAGTAGAGATTGACCGGCGGCCCGACCTCGTTAAGCTCGAGGTCGGTGCGAATACCGGCTACCTGCAGCGGGCGGTCGGTACGCGGATTGATGCCGGTGGTTTCATAGTCGTACCAGAAAATGGTGGTCACGGGCTATTCCTGTGCTGAAGACCGGCAAAGTCTAGGCGCTTGCAGGCATCGGGGGCCAGCGCTGTGTTCCCTGTACAAATATTCAGTAAATCGTTGAGTGGTTGCTTCCACCGTCGACACTGCTAGCATCGGTCTTTCCAACCCCGCCGCTGCCGCCCAGGCGCCAGCGCCGCACTGCCAAGGACCGCGATGCCACCTGCGCCACTGGATACCCGCTACCAGATCGAGACCCCGGAGGGTATCGACCTGCCCCTGCGCCCGGCCGGCCTGCTGGTACGCTCACTGGCCTTTGCCTTCGACCTGGGTTTGCGCGGCCTGATTCTCGGCATCCTGTTTAGCGCATTGGCCTTTCTCGGCAACCTGGGCATTGGCCTGGGTTCGCTACTGCTGTTCCTCGTCAGTTGGTGGTACATGGTGCTTTTCGAAGTGCTCAACCAGGGCTGCTCGCCCGGCAAACAGGTCATGGGCCTGCGGGTGGTACAGGACGACGGCACGCCCATCGGCTGGTCCGCCTCGCTGATCCGTAACCTGCTGCGCTTTGTCGACATGCTGCCCTTCGGCTATTTCCTCGGCGCCATCAGTTGCCTGCAACACCCCAACTTCAAGCGCCTGGGCGACCTGGCGGCCGGGACCCTGGTGATCTACCGCGAACAACCGCTTTCCCGCCCGCAAGTGCCCCAGGCCCCGGCGCTGCGCCTGCCGTTCGCCCTTGAGCTGAACGAACAACGGGCGATTCTCAGCTTCGCCGAACGCCAGGGCGAGCTGTCGGCCGAACGGGTCAACGAACTGGCCGCTATCCTGGCCACGCCCCTGCAGGTCTCCCCTGCCCGCGCCGTAGCAGAACTCAACGGTGTGGCCCGCGGATTGTTGGGGCCAGCATGAAACAGAGTCTTTTCGAAAGCCGCCATCAGCCACAATGGCAAGCCTTTGCCGAGCAATTGACGCAGTTGGAGAAAGGCAAAGCCAAAGGCACCGACTTCGTCGACTTCCCTCATCAATACCGGCGGTTGTGCCAGCACCTGGCCCTGGCCCAGGAGCGCGGCTACAGCAGCTACCTGGTGGACCCGTTGCAGCAGCTTGCCTTGCGCGGCCATCAACAGTTGTATCGTCATCGCAGCCGGATGGGGGCAAACGTGCTGAGCTTCCTGCTGGCCGATTTCCCCAGGCTGGTTCGCGCGCAATGGCCATTTGTGCTGGCTGCCGGCCTGCTGTTCTTTGGCAGCCTGCTCGGCATTGCCTTGCTGGTGTACCTGTTTCCGGACTTGATCTACAGCATCGTCAGCCCTCGGCAGGTGGCCGAGATGCAGGCCATGTACAACCCCGATGCCAGCCGCCTGGGCCGGGCAGCCGAACGCGCTTCCAGCGAAGACTGGATGATGTTCGGCTACTACGTGATGCACAACATCGGTATCGCCTTCCAGACCTTTGCCGCCGGGTTGCTGTTTGGCCTGGGCAGCGTATTTTTCCTGTTCTTCAATGGCCTGATCATTGGCGCCGTTGCCGGGCACCTGACGCAAATCGGCTACGGGCAAACGTTCTGGTCATTTGTCATCGGCCATGGCGCCTTCGAGCTCAGCGCAATTGCCCTGGCTGGCGCGGCTGGCCTGCAACTGGGCTGGGCGCTGATTGCACCGGGGCCCCTCACCAGAGGCGAATCCCTGCGCCTGGCCGCGCGCAAAAGTGTGCAAATGATTTGTGGTGTGATGGTGTTCCTGCTGATCGCCGCGTTTATCGAGGCGTACTGGTCGTCCACCAATGCCGTGGCGCCGTGGGTCAAGTACCTGGTCGGCACCGCCCTGTGGTTGCTGATGGCGGCCTACCTGCTGTTTGCCGGACGGAATCGCCATGCGCCTGAGTGATGCCAGCGTCGTGATCCGCCCGCGTACCTCCTGGGAGGCCATGGACCTCGGCATCCTGCTGGCCCGGGAACACCGGCTGCTGTTGATGAGCAGTTGGGCCATCGTGACCTTGCCGGTCTTCGCCCTGTTCAGCGTGCTCCTGTGGAATCACCCCACCACCGCGCTGTTGCTGTTCTGGTGGTTGAAACCGGCATTCGACCGCCTGCCACTGTATATCCTGTCCAAGGCCCTGTTCGGCGAAACACCCAGCCTGAAACAAGCGCTGCGCCAATCGCCGCGGCTGCTCAAGGGCCAACTGCTGGCCAGCCTGACCTGGCGGCGCTTCAGCCTCAGCCGTAGCTTCGAGATGCCGGTGGTCCAGCTCGAAGGGCTGCAAGGCCAGGCGCGCCAACAACGTCTCGGGGTGTTGCAGCAGCGCAACGCAGGCGCCGCGCGCTGGCTGACCCTGATCGGGGTGCACCTGGAAATCGCCCTGTGGTTCGGGTTGATGGCCGTGTTCTATTTCTTCCTGCCGCAAGAGGTCGAACGCGACTGGGATTGGCAGCAACTGGTGCTCACCGCCGGCCACGACTGGCGTTGGCTGGAGCACCTGACCAACATGTTCTACGCCTTGATCCTGGTGTTCTGGGAGCCGATCTATGTCGCCTGTGGCTTCAGCCTTTACCTGAACCGCCGCACGGTGCTGGAAGCCTGGGACCTGGAACTGGTGTTCCGCCGAATGCGCCAGCGCCTGAGCGGTGTGGCGTCGCTGCTGTTGCTGGTGGCCGGGCTGACGCTGATTCCGCCGATCCCATCGGCATGGGCTGATGAACCGGTTCCCCAAACGCCGCTGACTACACAATCGGCCAGTCACTCGATCAAGACGCTGTTGGAGCAGCCACCGTTCAAGAACCCGGAAACGCTCACTCGCTACCGCTTCGGCGAGGATAAAGCAGCCGACAAAAACAAAGCGGCAGGTGATGCCAAGCTGCCAGCCTGGCTGGAAGCATTGCTGAAAAACCTCAACAGTGATTCGTTCAAGCACATCGCCAAGGGCCTTGAAGTACTGCTCTGGGGATTGCTGGCAGGTGGCCTGGCACTGGTGATCTGGCGCTACCGCGACTGGCTGCATGCCTTTGTCAGCCGCCGCAGCCCGCGCAAACCCAAGGCTGCCAAACCCGTGCCTTCGCAGCTGTTCGGCCTTGAACTGGGGGCTGACACCTTGCCCGAAGACATCGCAGACGCCGCCGAACAGCTGTGGGCAACACAGCCCCGGGAAGCCCTCGGCCTGCTCTACCGTGGGTTGCTCAGCCGCTTGCTGCACGACTTCAACCTGCCGCTGAAAAGTGCCGACACGGAAGGTGAAGTCCTGGAACGTATCCGCCAACTGCAACAACCGCAGCTGCTGGCATTCAGCGGTGAGCTGACCCGTTACTGGCAAAACCTTGCCTATGGCCATCGCCTGCCGCCTGCCTTGGCGCAACAACAGCTATGCAGCGATTGGCGAACCCTGTTCGGTTCGGGAGCGGCGCAATGAACCGGCCGTTGCTGTGGGTCGGGCTGCTGGTCGCGGGCTTGCTGGCAGCCGGCGGTTTTTATGCCTGGCACAAGGCGATTCCTTATCAGGAAGTGGTCGATCGCGGCCCTTCACCCGAAGCCCTGGCCAACCCCTACCTGGCAGCTGAACACTTTCTGCGCCAGCAGGGCCTGGTGGTGGAACATGCCAACAGCCTCGAACGGCTGGCCAGCCTTTCGCCCAAGGGCAACAGCCTGCTGTTGCTGGGCGAGCGCAGCAACATGAGCCCGCCCCAGGTTGATCAATTGCTGCAGTGGACCCGGGCTGGCGGCCATCTGCTGCTGGTAGCCGAAGCGCTGTGGGATGAGGACACCGGTGAAAGTGGCGACCTGTTGCTGGATCGTGTGCAGATACACCAATCCTTCAGTGAAGAATTCGACGCTCCGGCACCCGCGCGTAAAAAGAAAACGCCGGACCTGACCAAACTCTATGTGGACAACGAAACAGCGCCGGCCTATTTCAGCTTCGACACCGACTTCAACCTCACCGACCCCAGGCACCTGGCACAATTCTCGGCCAACAGCGCCCGGTCGACGCACCTGATGCAGGTCAACCTCGGGCAAGGGCGTGTGACCGTGGTCACCGACAGCGACCTGTGGAAAAACCCGGGCATCGGCCTGCACGATAACGCGTGGCTGCTCTGGTACCTGAGCCAGGGCACCCAGGTCACACTGCTGTTCAACACGGATGTCGAGGACCTGTTCAGCCTGTTGTTGCGCTACTTCCCCCAGGCACTGGTGGCACTTGCCGCACTGATCGCCCTGGGCCTCTGGCACGCCAGCCTGCGCCAGGGTCCGATCCGGCAACCGGCGCCCAAGGCACGGCGGCAATTGCAGGAACACTTGAACGCCAGTGCCGACTTCCTGTTGCGCCGCAGCGGGCAAGACAGCTTGCTGCAAGCTTTGCAGCGCGACATCCAGCGCACCGCTCGGCGCCGTCATCCCGGGTTCGAACACCTCGATACAGCCGAACAATTGCGGGTGCTTGAACGCCTGACCCGCCAACCCTCCCTTGTTATCAGCCAGGCCCTTGGCCCACCTGCGACGAAACGGCTCTCCAGCGCCGATTTCAGCCGCCAGGTGGCCTGCCTGCAAACCCTCAGGAATGCCCTATGAGCGAATTTCCCGCCACTGACCCGATTCAGCGCGCCAGCCAACTGGCCCAGGCCTTGCGCGTCGAACTGCGCAAGGCGGTTATCGGTCAGGACCCGGTGATCGATGACGTGCTCACGGCGTTGATCGCGGGCGGCCATGTGTTGCTTGAAGGGGTTCCCGGCCTGGGCAAGACCTTGCTGGTACGCGCGCTGGCACGCTGTTTTGGAGGCGAGTTCGCGCGCATCCAGTTCACCCCGGACCTGATGCCCAGCGACGTGACCGGCCATGCCGTATACGACCTGCATACCGAACAGTTCAAGCTGCGCAAGGGACCGTTGTTCACCAACCTGCTGTTGGCTGACGAGATCAACCGTGCCCCGGCGAAAACCCAGGCAGCGTTGCTGGAAGCCATGCAGGAACGCCAGGTAACCCTTGAAGGCGAGGCGCTGCCCATCGGCCAGCCGTTCATGGTACTGGCCACCCAGAACCCCATCGAGCAGGAAGGTACTTACCCGTTGCCCGAAGCCGAACTGGACCGTTTCATGCTCAAGGTGCGCATGGACTATCCCGAGGCACAGCAGGAACTGGACATGGTGCGCGAAGTCACCCGCTCGTCCCGAGCCGACATGCTCGACGTACAGCCGCTGCGCACGGTGCTGCAAGCCGAAGACGTGCTGCTGTTGCAACAGATTGCCAGCGAGTTGGCGCTGGATGAGCAGGTGCTCGACTACGCCGTGCGCCTGGCCCGCACTACGCGCAGTTGGCCGGGCCTGACCATCGGCGCCGGGCCCCGGGCCTCCATCGCCCTGGTTCGCGGTGCACGGGCGCGGGCCTTGCTGCGCGGGGGCGAGTTCGTGACCCCGGACGACATCAAGGGCTGCGCCCTGGCAGTGTTGCGCCATCGGGTGCGTATTGCCCCGGAGCTGGATATCGACGGGTTGGAAGTCGACCAGGTGCTCCGGCAATTGCTGGACCAAGTCCCGGCGCCACGCCAATGAGACGCCCATGAGACCAACCCGCCTGCTGTTGACCTGGCTCGGTGTACTGCTGGGCCTGAGTATCCTGCTCGGCGCACTGGTGGCGCTACAGGTCAAGGTGCCAGACGCCCTGCACTCAGTGACGTGGGGCCTGCTGCTGGCCCTGTTGCTGCTGGCCCTGCTGGATGCCAGCCGCCTGCGCCGCCGGCCGTCCCCGCGCGTGCGACGGCAGATGCCCGGCAGCCTGGCACTGGGGCGCTGGGGGGAAGTGCGGGTAACCCTGGAGCACGATTATCCCCAGCCGTTGGCGGTCCAGGTATTCGATCATGTGCCTGACGGCCTGGCGGTGGAGGACCTGCCGCAATCCATCGAACTGCGGCCCGGCGAGCACAGTGAACTGGGTTATCGGCTAAGGCCCCAAAGGCGCGGGCATTTCAGCTTTACCCGCTGTGAAGTGCATCTGCCCAGCGCCCTGGGGCTATGGTCGGCCCGGCGCCTGATCGACGTCAGCGACGCCACCCGGGTCTACCCGGACTTCGCACGCCTGTATGGCGCGCAGTTGCTGGCGGTGGACAACTGGCTCAACCAGCTGGGCGTACGCCAGCGGCAACGGCGTGGGCTGGGCCTGGAGTTTCACCAGCTGCGTGAGTTTCGCGAAGGTGACAGCCTGCGCCAGATCGACTGGAAAGCCACCGCCCGGCAACGCACGCCCATTGCCAGGGAGTACCAGGACGAGCGCGACCAGCAGATCATGTTCATGCTCGATTGTGGCCGCCGTATGCGCAGCCAGGACGCCGAACTGTCGCACTTCGACCACGCGCTCAACGCCTGCCTGCTGCTCAGTTATGTAGCCTTGCGCCAGGGCGATGCCGTAGGGCTGTGCACATTTGCCTGCGACCAGCCGCGCTACCTGGCGCCGGTCAAGGGCAGTGGCCAGCTCAACCTGTTGCTGAATGCGGTGTATGACCTGGACACGTCCCGGCGTACGGCCGATTACCAGGCGGCCGCCAGCCAACTGCTGGCCCGGCAGAAACGTCGCTCGCTGGTGATCGTAGTGACCAATTTGCGGGATGAGGAAGATGAAGAGTTACTCAGCGCCGTAAAGCGCATCAGCCGCCAGCACCGGGTAATGGTCGCAAGCCTGCGGGAGGAGGTCCTTGACCAGTTACGCCAGGCTCCCGTGCAAACCCTGCCCGAAGCCCTGGCCTACTGCGGCACGATCAACTATCTCAATACCCGGGACGAACTCCACGACCGCTTGAACGCCCACGGGCTGTCGGTACTGGACACACTGCCTTCGGACCTGGGTGCCGCCCTGGTGACCCGCTACCTGGGCTGGAAAAAAGCCGGCGCGCTATGAACGCCGGATGCAGCACCTAGGCAGAGGCCTGCAACGGATCAAAGCTGAAGTAATCCAGCAGCGCGCTGATCACCTCCCCATATTCGGCAGGGGCCTGGGATATGCTGAACCCGGAATCGTAATGCTGGGGGTTTATATCCTCATGACACCACAGGCAGGTGGCCGTGAGGTCTACCGCCTGCACCTCACCCTCAGGCCCGGGGATCTTCAAGCGCAGCTCGAACTCCACATCGACCATCATGGGTAACTGGCTGATCAACATCAGGCCCTGCTCGGAAACATTGCCCAGATAGCCGATTGGCTTGTCCGTCAGGCGGTTGAACACTTGAAGGAAGCAAGGTAACTGATGCCGCTCGATCCGTCGGTGAGTAAACATGATGAGGTCGCCATCCAATGGCCATATATGTGGCCGCTCCAGTGATTCGAAACGAGCCTGAAGGCCCGCTCTCCCCGGATATCGGTGCGACAACCGCAAACGGGTTGCCACTTTTACAGCTGCCAAATCCGGGAACGCCATCCGTTTGAATAGAAACTTATACAAACTGACATTCAAAGATTAGCCCAAGACTGGCAACGAGCCAGCTATGGCATGACAAATATCATCACAACGACGCCGGCCGCGGCTGGGCAACGCTCGCGCCGGGGTAATGCCCCAGTTGCTGCAGGGTATCCAAACGGGCACGGGCACGGAATGCGTACTCGCTCGCCGGGTACTGGCTGATGATGAACTGATAGGTTTGCGCCGCATCGACAAACAGCTTCTCGCGCTCCAGGCACTGCCCGCGCAACATCGAGACTTCCGGTTGCACGTAGCGCCGGGAACGGCTTTCACGGTCGACCTGGGACAACTCAAGGGTGACCCGCTGGCAATCGCCCACACCGTAGGCGCGGTACGCATTGTTCAAATGATGGTCCATCGACCAACGGGTGCAGCCGACAACACTGACGGCCAGGGCAGCAATGATCACGATTCGCATGGGGGTTCTCCTGTCTTGTGCAGTGTATCGACCCTTCATCGAAAATCTTCAAGGTTGTTCATCTGTTCATGCAGAGTGAAAACAAGCGAATCATCGATAAGTAGTGCAAACGAACAATGACTACAACCAAAGAGCATAGTAGCCTTCCCCAGCGCTTGAACTCAGGAGTCCGTGCATGTCCGTCCGTCGTACCAAAATCGTCGCCACCCTTGGCCCGGCCAGTAACTCGCCGGAAGTCCTCGAACAGCTGATTCTGGCTGGCCTGGACGTTGCCCGTCTGAACTTCTCCCACGGCACCCCGGACGAGCACAAGGCTCGCGCCAAGCTGGTGCGTGACCTGGCCGCCAAGCATGGCCGCTTCGTGGCGTTGCTGGGTGACCTGCAAGGCCCGAAAATCCGTATCGCCAAATTCGCCAACAAGCGGATCGAGCTGAAGATCGGTGACCAGTTCACCTTCTCCACCAGCCATCCCCTGACCGAAGGCAACCAGCAAGTCGTGGGTATCGACTACCCGGATCTGGTGAAAGACTGCGGCGTGGGCGACGAACTGCTGCTGGACGACGGCCGTGTGGTAATGCGCGTCGACACCGCCACCCCGACCGAACTGAATTGCACCGTGATCATCGGCGGCCCGCTGTCGGACCACAAAGGCATCAACCGTCGTGGCGGTGGCCTGACTGCCCCGGCCCTGACTGAAAAAGACAAGGCCGACATCAAGCTCGCCGCCGAAATGGAAGTGGACTACCTCGCGGTATCCTTCCCGCGCGACGCCGCCGACATGGAATACGCCCGTAAACTGCGCGACGAAGCCGGCGGCACTGCTTGGCTGGTGGCGAAGATCGAACGCGCCGAAGCCGTGGCCGATGACGAAACCCTCGACGGCCTGATCAAGGCTTCCGACGCCGTGATGGTTGCCCGTGGCGACCTGGGTGTGGAAATCGGTGACGCCGAGCTGATCGGTATCCAGAAAAAAATCATCCTGCACGCACGTCGCCACAACAAGGCGGTGATCGTTGCGACCCAGATGATGGAGTCGATGATCCAGAACCCGATGCCAACCCGTGCCGAAGTGTCCGACGTGGCCAACGCCGTGCTCGACTACACCGACGCCGTGATGCTTTCAGCTGAAAGTGCGGCTGGCCCGTACCCGCTGGAAGCCGTGCAGGCCATGGCACGCATCTGCGTCGGCGCTGAAAAGCACCCGACCAGCAAGACCTCCAGCCACCGTATCGGCAAGGTCTTCGAAAGCTGCGACCAGAGCATCGCCCTGGCGGCCATGTACACCGCCAACCACTTCCCGGGTGTGAAAGCGATCATCGCCCTGACCGAAAGTGGCTACACGCCGTTGATCATGTCGCGCATCCGTTCCTCGATCCCGATCTACGCGTTCTCCCCGCACCGCGAAACCCAGGCCCGTGCGGCCATGTTCCGCGGCGTCTACACCGTACCGTTCGACCCGGCATCGCTGCCGCCTGAGCAAGTCAGCCAGGCCGCGATCGACGAGTTGCTCAAGCGCGGCGTCGTGGAGAAAGGCGACTGGGTCATCCTGACCAAGGGCGACAGCTACCACACCATCGGCGGCACCAACGGCATGAAGATCCTGCACGTTGGCGACCCAATGGTCTGAGTGACCGCTCGCTGAAAAACAAAAGCCCTGCCATGTGAATGGCGGGGCTTTTTGCATTGCAAATTGGCTTGTGTGTTGGCTTTACTGGCCTATTCGCGAGCAAGCCCGCTCCCACATTTGATCGCGTACATCCTGAAGAAACACGGTCGAATGTGGGAGCGGGCTTGCTCACGAAGACGGCCGACCAGTCAACGCTCATTCATCTCCGAGTGATAAACCCCGACAACGCCGCAATCGCCTCCGGCGACTTCAACCTCTGGGTAAACAACGCCCCCTCCTCCTCGATCACCTTGCGCAACTGCTCGCGATCAACGCTTTTCATCAGATGCTTGCTGACTTGCACCGCGCCCGGCGCCAGGGTCTCAAACCGTCCAGCAATTTCCCGTGCCTTGGCCAGGGCCGATTCACCGCTGCCCAATGCCTCGGTGGCAATGCCCCAGGCGGCAGCCTGTTCGCCGGTAAACCCTTCACCCAGCAGCAGCAACTCCGCCGCCTTGGCGTGCCCCAGCAATCGCGGGAGGATCAAGCTGGACCCAAACTCCGGACACAGCCCCAGGTTGACGAACGGCATGCGCAACCGTGCATCCCGGCTGACATACACCAGGTCACAATGCAGCAGCAGCGTCGTGCCAATTCCCACCGCCACGCCCGCCACCGCCGCAATCACCGGCTTGCGGCAGTTGAGCAAGCTGCGCATGAAATTGAAGACCGGGCTGTCGAGATCCGCCGGCGGTTGTTCGAGGAAGTCGCCAATATCGTTACCGGCGGTGAAGCACTCGCTGCTGCCCTGGATCAGCACGGCATTCACGCTGGTATCGGCATCCGCCTGCTCCAGTGTTTCGGCCAATTGGCTGTACATGGCGCGGGTCAGGGCATTTTTCTTGTCCGGGCGATTGAGCTGCAAAATCAGCAACCCGCGTTCGCGTTGCTGCAGGATGGCATCGGTCATGACAAATCTCGCGGCTGGGAAATTCAGCGCTCAACCACGGGGCAGGAACACATCGGCCAGCAGTTGATTGCGCGGCAGTCCGGCCAGGAACAGGCGCTTGGAAAAGGCCTCGACACTGGCCGGGTGCCCGCAGAGTAAAGCCAGAGTTTGCCGGGAAACAAGCCGCAGTTGCGCCAACGCCTGCGTCACCTCAGCCGCTGTCCATAGCTCAACGGTCACGTTCGGATGCGCACCAGCCAGCTGGGCCAATGGCCCGGCGAGGTAGTGACCGCCCGCGTCATGGGCCAGGTGAATGACCCGGATGGCGCCCTGGTGATCCTGGCGCAAGGCCTCGCGCAACACGCCCCATAGCGGGCCGAGTCCGGTGCCCGAGGCCAGCAGCCAGAGCGGCCGCGATTGCCAGTCGGGGTCGTACTGCAAGGCGCCGCCCCGCAATTCGCCCAGGCGCAGGCTGTCACCGGCCTTGAATTGGCGGGCGGCGTCGCTGAATTCGCCGGGCAGGCGGCAATCAATGTGAAATTCGAGAAACGGATCTTCCTGGGGCAGGCTGGCCAATGAATAAGGCCGCGCAACGCTGCCGGCCCACAACACCAGATGCTGCCCCGCCCGGTAGCGCAAGCCGCGTTCGGGTTGCAGCCGCAAGCGCAGTACACTCGGGGTCAACCAATCGACGCTCAGCACCGTCGCCGGCAACCCGTCACGCAGCGGGTCGAAGGCTTCGACCTGCAAGTCACCTGCGACCTGGCACTGGCACGCCAGGCGCCAGCCATCCTGGCGCTGCGCCGGGCTCAGGGCATCCGGCTGGTTGTCCTGGATATCACCCTGGCAACGCACCAGGCAGGCATGGCAGCTGCCGGCGCGGCAACTATAAGGCACGGCCACGCCCGCCTGGTTCAGGGCATCCAGCAGGTTGCTGCCGGCGGCTACCGACCAGTGGCGTTCACCGACGTGAAGTTCAGGCATCAAGGGTCTCGGATCAAAAAGGCGTCTACAGGGAATCACGCCCCGTAGAGTTTGACCATAGTCGGGTGTATCGGCCACCGTGGCGGGTTATACTGCCGCGCCTTTTTAGCGTCGCGCCTGCACCACTTTGGCGTGCCTTGGAAAGGTGGCTTCAGCCGACCGATGCAACACTGACGCCACCTTTATTGAATGTTCCCTTATAGAGGAGCGCGACTCATGACCGTGATCAAGCAAGACGACCTGATTCAGAGCGTTGCCGACGCCCTGCAATTCATTTCCTACTACCATCCCGTTGACTTCATCCAGGCGATGCACGAGGCCTACCTGCGCGAAGAATCGCCAGCGGCCCGTGACTCCATGGCTCAGATCCTGATCAACTCGCGCATGTGTGCCACCGGCCACCGCCCGATCTGCCAGGACACCGGGATTGTCACCGTATTTGTACGTGTAGGCATGGACGTGCGCTGGGATGGCGCCACCATGAGCCTGGACGACATGATCAACCAAGGCGTGCGCCAGGCCTACAACCTGCCGGAAAACGTCCTGCGGGCTTCGATCCTCGCCGACCCGGCCGGTGCGCGTAAAAACACCAAGGACAACACCCCTGCCGTGATCCACTACTCCATCGTCCCGGGTAACACCGTGGAAGTGGACGTGGCCGCCAAGGGCGGTGGTTCCGAGAACAAGTCGAAAATGGCCATGCTCAACCCGTCCGACTCGATCGTCGACTGGGTGCTCAAGACCGTTCCGACCATGGGCGCCGGCTGGTGCCCACCGGGCATGCTTGGCATCGGCATCGGCGGCACCGCCGAGAAAGCCGCGGTAATGGCCAAGGAAGTGTTGATGGAATCCATCGACATCCACGAGCTGAAGAAGCGCGGCCCGTCCAACCGTATCGAAGAGATGCGCCTGGAGCTGTTCGAGAAGGTCAACCAACTGGGCATCGGCGCCCAGGGCCTGGGTGGCCTGACCACCGTGCTCGACGTGAAAATCATGGACTACCCGACCCACGCGGCCTCGCTGCCGGTGTGCATGATCCCCAACTGCGCCGCCACCCGTCACGCGCACTTCGTGCTCGACGGCTCGGGCCCTGCATCGCTCGAAGCGCCACCGCTGGACGCCTACCCGGAAATCGTCTGGGAAGCCGGCCCGTCGGCCCGTCGCGTCAACCTCGACACCCTGACCCCGGAAGACGTGCAGAGCTGGAAGCCGGGCGAAACCGTGTTGCTCAACGGCAAGATGCTCACCGGTCGCGACGCCGCGCACAAGCGCATGGTCGAGATGCTGAACAAGGGCGAAACCCTGCCGGTGGACCTCAAGGGTCGCTTCATCTACTACGTCGGCCCGGTTGATCCGGTGCGCGAAGAAGTGGTGGGGCCTGCCGGTCCGACCACCGCCACGCGGATGGACAAGTTCACCCGCCAGATCCTCGAGCAAACCGGCCTGTTGGGCATGATCGGCAAATCCGAGCGCGGCCCGACCGCTATCGAAGCGATCAAGGACCACAAGGCGGTTTACCTGATGGCAGTGGGCGGCGCGGCTTACCTGGTGGCCCAGGCCATCAAGAAATCCCGCGTCGTGGCGTTCGCCGAGCTGGGCATGGAAGCGATCTACGAGTTCGACGTGAAAGACATGCCGGTCACCGTTGCCGTTGATAGCAAGGGCGAGTCGGTACACATCACCGGTCCTGCCATCTGGCAGAAAAAGATCAGTGAAAGCCTGGCGGTAGAAGTGCAGTAAGCATTTCCCCTGCAAGGATAAAAGGCGACCACTACGGTCGCCTTTTTTTGTTTCATGCACCTCTCACTGTGGCGAGGGAGCTTGCTCCGCTCCAGTGCGCAGCGCTCCCATTTTTTTGGGGCCGCTACGCGCCCCAGCGGGAGCAAGCTCCCTCGCCACAACAGCCATGCGCCTCATGCTATGGTGCTCGCCCCCAATTGCACTGTTCATCCTCGAATGATCGCGATTCCCCGGCCTTTGCGTTTGACCTTCTACTCCCTGCTGATCATCGCCGGTGCGATGCTGGCTGCCGCCCTGGCTACCCGCCACGCCGAACGCCTGGCCCTGGTGGATGACGCCGCCCGCGCCAATCAGCAGCTCATGCTTTATGGCAACTCCTTGCACACCCTGATCGAACGTTACCGCGCCCTGCCCGCCGTGCTGGCCCTGGACTCGGAAATGATCAGCGCCCTGAAGGGCCCGCTGGACACCGCCACCCAGGATTTGCTCAACCGCAAGCTGGAGCGCATCAACGGTGCCGCCCAGTCTTCCACCCTGGAACTGATGGACCGCAACGGCCTGGCCGTGGCCGCCAGCAACTGGAACCTGCCCAGCAGTTATGTGGGGCACAACTACGCGTTTCGCCCGTACTTCAGCCAGACCCTGAGCCAGGGCACCGGGCGGTTTTATGCGGTGGGGGTGACCACCGGGATTCCGGGGTATTTCCTCTCCAGCGCGGTGGTCGGCGAGAACGAACAGTTCCTCGGTGCCATGGTGGTCAAGCTGGAGTTCCCGGAACTGGAGCGCGAGTGGGCCCAGGGCAATGACTTGCTGCTGGTCAGCGATGCCCGGGGCATTGTGTTTATCGCCAATCAGCCGGGCTGGCGCTACCGCGCGCTGCGTCCGTTGTCGGACAGCGACCACGCCGAACTCAAGGCCACCCGCCAATACGACAAGAAACAATTGCTGCCGCTGGACACCGAAGCCTTGCAGCGCTTTGACGAAAACAGCCACCTGATGCGCGTCGACGGCCCCGACGGCAAGGCCAATTACATTTGGGAATCCCTGCCGCTGAAGGCCGAAGGCTGGACCTTGCACCTGCTGCGCAAGCCACAATTTGCCTTTGAAGACCAACGCAACGCCGGCCTCGCCGCCGCCGGCTCATGGCTGGCGCTGGTGTTCCTGGTGCTGTTCCTGACCCAGCGCTGGCGCCTCGCCCGCTTGCGCCAGCGCAGCCGCGAAGAACTTGAACAACTGGTGGAAGAACGCACCCGCGCCCTGCGTACTGCCCAGGATGGCCTGGTGCAATCCGCCAAACTGGCAGCGCTGGGGCAGATGTCTGCCGCCCTCGCTCACGAAATCAACCAGCCATTGACCGCCCAGCGCATGCAGTTGGCGACTCTGCGGCTGCTGCTGGACCATGGCCGGGTGGACGACGCCTACCAGGCCCTGACCCCGCTGGACGACATGCTCACACGCATGGCCGCGCTCACCGGCCACCTCAAGACCTTCGCCCGCAAGAGCCCCAGCGGCCTGCGCGAACGCCTCGACCTGGCGACGGTGGTGGACCAATCCCTGCACTTGCTCGATGCGCGCCTGCGGGACGAAGCCATCGGCACCGTACTGGACCTGACCCGCCCGGCCTGGGTACGCGGCGACGCGATCCGCCTCGAACAGGTGCTGATCAACCTGCTGCGCAACGCCCTCGACGCCATGGCCGACAAGCCACGCAAGCGCCTGGAGATCCGTCTGCACGCCGATCAGCAGCTATGGCACCTGACCGTCAGCGACAGCGGCGGCGGAATCGCCGAGGAAAACCTCAACAGCGTGTTCGACCCGTTCTTCACCACCAAGCCGGTAGGCGACGGGCTCGGCTTGGGGCTCGCCGTGTCGTACGCTATCGTCCACGAACTTGGCGGGCGCCTGAGCGCCGGCAATCAAGGTGACGGGGCGATCTTTACCCTGACCTTGCCCATCGCGCTGGAGACACCAGACCTATGTTGAATGCGGTGATTGTGGTCGACGACGAAGCCAGCATTCGCACGGCCGTCGAGCAATGGCTGAGCCTGTCGGGCTTTGAGGTGCAGTTGTTCAGCCGCGCCGAAGAATGCCTGGCGAAATTGCCCCGGGACTTTCCCGGGGTGATCCTGAGCGACGTGCGCATGCCCGGCCTCAGCGGCCTGGAGTTGCTGGCTGAAGTGCAGCGGCGTGACGCCGACCTGCCGGTGATTCTGCTCACCGGCCACGGCGATGTGCCGATGGCCGTCGAGGCCATGCGCGACGGCGCCTACGACTTCCTCGAAAAACCCTTCAGCCCCGAGGCCCTGCTCAGCAGCCTGCGCCGGGCGCTGGACAAGCGCGGGCTGGTGCTGGAAAACCGCCGGTTGCATCAGCAGGCCGATCACCGGGCCCAACTGGAATCGAGCCTGCTGGGGGTGTCCCGGGGTTTGCAGAACCTGCGCCGGCAAGTCCTGGACCTGGCCGGCTTGCCGGTCAATGTGTTGATTCGCGGCGAAACCGGCAGCGGCAAGGAACTGGTCGCCCGTTGCCTGCATGATTTCGGCCCCCGGGCAAAGAAGCCGTTTGTGGCGCTGAACTGCGCGGCGATTCCCGAGCAGCTGTTTGAAGCCGAGCTGTTCGGCCATGAAAGTGGCGCGTTTACCGGCGCCCAGGGCAAGCGCATCGGCAAGCTGGAATACGCCAATGGCGGCACGCTGTTTCTCGATGAGATCGAAAGCATGCCGCTGGCCCAGCAGGTGAAATTGCTGCGGGTGTTGCAGGAGCAAAAACTCGAACGGCTCGGTTCCAATCAAAGCATCAAGGTGGACTTGCGGATCATCGCCGCCACCAAACCCGACCTGCTGGACGAAGCTCGCGCCGGGCGTTTTCGCGAGGACTTGGCCTATCGCCTGACCGTCGCACAACTGCGCCTGCCGCCGCTGCGTGAACGCCGGGAAGACATTCCCCTGCTATTCGAGCACTTTGCACAAAGCGCCGCCGAGCGCCTGGGCCGCAACTTCGCGCCCCTGAGCGGACCCGCGCTGGGGCGCCTGCTCAGCCATGACTGGCCGGGGAATGTGCGGGAGCTGGCCAATGCCGCTGAACGCCAGGTGCTGGGGCTGGGTGAACCGGAGCCGGAAGGCATCGAAGCCGGGCAATCGTTGGCGGCGCAGCAGGAAGCATTTGAAGCCCATTGCCTGAAAGCCGCGCTGACCCGGCACAAAGGCGATATCAAGGCGGTGCTGGCCGAGCTGCAGCTGCCACGGCGCACCTTCAATGAAAAAATGCAGCGCCATGGCCTGGCGCGGGATACGTTCCTCTAACCCGATCGTTCCCACGCTCCGCGTGGGAATGCAGCTCTGGACGCTCCGCGTCCGCCCTTAAAATCGTGACGCGGAACGTCACAGGATGCGCGCCCACGCAGAGCGTGGGAGCGATCTTCGTCGGCGGTTTTCCGCTCATCCCCCTTGATTCATCAGCAATTTTCCGCTCAAAAATTTCCGCAAACCCTTCTAGACCGGGCCTTCATCGGCTTGGCACAGCTCCTGCTATAGCCCAGCCAGGCTGCGCTTCCGCGCGCTCCACAAAAACAATTAGATGAAGGATCCTTAAATGGATAACTCCAACTCCCTGCCTCTGGGGTCGGCGACTGCGCCGGCAAAAGGACGCACCACCTCCAGCCGTATCAGGTCGATCTTCAGCGGATCGGTCGGCAACATGGTCGAGTGGTACGACTGGTACGTCTATGCGGCTTTCTCCCTGTATTTCGCCAAGACCTTTTTCCCGAAAGGCGACACCACCGCCCAGCTCTTGAACACCGCCGCGATCTTCGCCGTGGGCTTCCTGATGCGCCCGATTGGTGGCTGGCTGATGGGCCTGTACGCCGACAAGGTCGGGCGTAAAAAGGCCTTGATGGCCTCGGTATACCTGATGTGCTTCGGCTCGCTGCTGATTGCCCTGAGCCCGGGCTATGAAGCCATTGGTATCGGTGCGCCGATCCTGCTGGTATTCGCCCGTTTGCTGCAGGGCCTGTCGGTCGGCGGTGAATACGGCACCTCCGCCACTTACCTCAGCGAGATGGCGACCAAGGAACGTCGGGGCTTCTACTCCAGCTTCCAGTACGTGACCCTGATCTCCGGCCAGCTCATCGCCCTGGCGGTATTGATCGTGCTGCAACAATTGCTGACCACCGAACAACTGTACGACTGGGGCTGGCGTATCCCGTTCGCCATCGGCGCCCTGTGCGCGGTAGTGGCGCTGTACCTGCGTCGTGGCATGGAAGAAACCGAGTCGTTCACCAAGAAAGAAAAGGCCAAGGAAAGCGCAATGCGCACCTTGATGCGCCACCCCAAGGAACTGATGACCGTAGTCGGCCTGACCATGGGCGGCACCCTGGCGTTCTACACCTACACCACCTACATGCAGAAATACCTGGTGAACACCGTCGGCATGAGCATCTCCGACTCCACCACCATTTCGGCGGCCACGCTGTTCCTGTTCATGTGCCTGCAACCCATCATCGGCGGGCTGTCGGACAAGGTTGGCCGCCGGCCGATCCTGATCGCCTTCGGCGTCCTCGGCACCCTGTTCACCGTGCCGATCCTCACCACCCTGCACACCATCCAGACCTGGTGGGGCGCGTTCTTCCTGATCATGGCGGCGCTGATCATCGTCAGCGGCTACACCTCGATCAACGCCGTGGTGAAGGCCGAATTGTTCCCCACCGAAATCCGCGCCCTGGGCGTTGGCTTGCCCTATGCGCTGACCGTGTCGATCTTCGGCGGCACCGCTGAATACATCGCGCTGTGGTTCAAGAGCATTGGTATGGAAACCGGTTACTACTGGTACGTCACCGCGTGTATTGCGGTGTCGCTGTTGGTGTATGTGACCATGAAGGACACCCGCAAGCATTCGCGGATTACTACGGACTAAGGGTTCTGCCAGGATAAAAAAGGGGCTGTGTCAGTGTATGACACAGCCCCTTTTTCATTGGCGAACACTCCACCTGAGTGCACTATGATGCCCTTCCCCGAACCACCAGCAGGAACCCCGGCCCATGTCCGACGATATTCATTTCTACGAACCCGCCAACGGCCACGGCCTGCCCCATGACCCGTTCAATGCGATTGTCGGCCCGCGCCCGATTGGCTGGATTTCGTCACACGACAGCCAGGGCCGCCTGAACCTGGCGCCCTACAGTTTCTTCAATGCGTTTAACTACATTCCGCCGATCATTGGATTTTCCAGCGTCGGGCGCAAAGACAGCCTGAACAACATCGAACAGACCGGTGAGTTCGTGTGGAACCTGGCCACCCGCCCGCTGGCCGAGCAGATGAACCAGAGTTGCGCGCCGGTATCACCCGAGGTCAACGAGTTTGAATTGTCGGGCCTGACGCCGGTGGCTTCAAAGGTGATCGCCGTGCCTCGCGTGGCCGAAAGCCCGGTGTCGTTCGAGTGCAAGGTGACGCAGATCATTCAACTGCAGCGCGCCGACAAACAGCTGGTGCCAAGCTGGTTGGTGCTCGGCGAGGTGGTCGCGGTGCATATTGCCAAGTGGCTATTGAAAGACGGGGTGTACGACACAGCTGCCGCCCAGCCGATCCTGCGTGGAGGTGGCCCGGCGGATTATTTTCAGTTGGGGCCGGAAGCGCTGTTCAAAATGTACCGCCCAGGCGCCGCGAAACGCTAATTGGAACGAGATAAAAATGTGGGAGCGGGCTTGCTCGCGAAGGGGGCGTATCAGTCAATGCATATGCCAACTGATCCACCGCATTCGCGAGCAAGCCCGCTCCCACACAAGCCCGCTCCCACACAAGCCCGCTCCCAGATTTGGATCAGCGGTGTTTTTAGTTGGCGGAAGTTGCCCAAGAGAGCTGACCGTCTTCATCTACATCGACCAAGCGCTCCAGTTGCAGCGCTGCGGCATCGTCGGCGTCGGAGGCAGTCTTGAACGTCTGTCCATCGAGGATCTTGTGAAAGCGCGGTGCGCCCATGCCATCCAGCGCCTTGACGGCGATGGCGGCGCGATAGCCACCCTCTTCTTCACGCACCAAGGCGGAAACGGCTTCGTGGTGGGCAAACTCTTTACGTGCCATGTTGCAGGTCCTGGCCAATGGGAAAGGCGGCCATTCTAAAGCACTAGCCCGCCAGTTGCAGGTACTCGCCATAGGCATTGGCCGCCGAGGCGTCGGTGAAGGTCTGGAAGTCCATGCTGCGAACCACCATGTCATTCAACAACTCGGTGAAGACCATCAGCGCCGGCGAGCTGAAGTAGGCACTCATCGCCTGCTCGCTGCTCCAGAAGCCCGACACCAACCACACATCCGGGTCGGCCAGGGAGTGCTGCAACGAGAATTGCAGGCAACCCTGAGCCTGGCGGCCCGGTTCGATCAAACTGCTCAAGCGTGCACCCAGTTCGGTGCTGTACCCGGTACGGGCACGGATAAAGGCCATATGGCTCGCGGGAATGGGGGTGGACATGTTCGACTCTCCCGTTGAGAAGTGATGCTCGGCAAGCACTGTGAGGGCGTGTTGCCATAGGATCAAAGATACGGGCGCGGGGGTGGATGCGGTTAGTCAATTCCTGCTGGCTTATTGCACAATCCTGCGAGATGCGTAGATATAGCAATCGGCCTGCGAAGTTTATTCCCGGCATGACTGCCGTATTTCAGGGGGATGACAGTCCTAGGCTTGCCTGATTCACGATTTTTCGCAGGATCAGGCAAGGATTGTGCAGAATCGAAGTACCGCTTTTTGCA
The DNA here is from genome assembly GCF_013386485.1 of Pseudomonas sp. P7758. Classification (NCBI taxonomy): domain Bacteria; kingdom Pseudomonadati; phylum Pseudomonadota; class Gammaproteobacteria; order Pseudomonadales; family Pseudomonadaceae; genus Pseudomonas; species Pseudomonas sp. P7758. Next base: position 46,360 of record NZ_JACARS010000037.1, read on the forward strand.
AAGCCGCCTTTAAGCTGTGCCCATCGTCAAAGCACCAGAGGATGTCCCATGTCGTCGCCCGAACTTCGCTCCACCCCCCTCGACGCCGATATGGAAAAGCAGCGCGCAGAACTCGCCGGCATCGTTCGCCGGCATACCTGGGAGGATGGTTCCTACGGCACGGCGATCACGTCGCTGTATCTCAACCGTCATAACTCCCCGCGTGAATTCACGCCGGTGCTGGTTGAGCCCGCGCTGTGCATCCTCGCCCAGGGGCGCAAGGAAGTGCGTTTGGCGGATGAAGTATTCGCCTATGACCCGCTCAATTACCTGGTGTTTTCGGTAGCGATGCCGGTGGCCGGGCGCATCCTTGATGCCACGCCGGAAGACCCCAACCTGTCGATTCGGGTGAATATCGACCCGGCACAGATTACCGCACTGATTGCCGAAGCCGGGCCGATGGGCGTGCCCCCGCGCCCGACCTCCCGAGGGATGTATGTCGACCGCCTGGACAACCAGTTACTGGACGCCGTGCTGCGCCTGACCCGATTGCTCGACACACCGAAAGACATCGCAATGCTCGCGCCGCTGATCAATCGGGAAATTCTCTATCGCCTGTTGCGTGGTCCACAGGGCTATCGGCTGTATGAAATTGCCGTCGCCAACAGTCAGAGCCATCGGGTGAGCCAGGCGATCACCTGGTTGAACGGCAACTACGAACAGCCCCTGCGCATTGATGACCTGGCCAAGGAAGTGAACCTCAGCGTCTCGACCTTGCACCACCGCTTCAAGGCGATGACCGCCATGAGCCCGTTGCAGTACCAGAAGCAACTGCGTTTGCAGGAGGCTCGGCGGTTGATGATCGCCGAGGGCCTGGAAGCCTCGGCGGCGGGGTATCGGGTGGGCTATGAGAGCCCATCGCAGTTCAGCCGCGAATACAGCCGGCTGTTTGGTGCGCCGCCGTTGCGGGATCTGGCCAGGTTGCGCCAGAGCGTCTAACCACGGTTATAACGCCGGATACTAATAATGTGGCGAGGGAGCTTGCTCCCGTTGGGATGCGCAGCAGTCCCATCTTTTGGGGCCGCTTCGCGCCCCAACGGGAGCAAGCTCCCTCGCCACAAGTACTCAATCAGCTGCGGTATTGGTGGCGTTCAATCCAGGCCACGAGGCAGTTGCAAGGTCACCCGCAAACCGCCCTCCCGCAGATTCTGCAAACTCACTTCACCGCCATGGCTGTGGGCAATGTTGCGGGCGATACCCAGGCCCAGGCCGTAACCCTGTTGCTGCCCGGCCAGGCGGAAGTGCGGTTCGAAGACCTGCTCCAGGCGCTGTTCCGGCACGCCCGGGCCTTCGTCGTCGACGTGAAGGATGAATTCCGCGCCATCGTCTTCAATATGCAAATGGGCGTTCTGCCCGTACTTCAGGGCGTTGTCGATCAGGTTGCCGATACAGCGCTTGAGCGCCAGCGGCTTGCCCGGGTACGTCGTAAGTGCCCGACCATGTTGGGTCACGCGCCCATTGCCGTTGGGCGCCAGGTACGGCTCCACCAGGCAGTCGAGTACGTGGTTGAGGTCCACCGGTTCGATGTTTTCGTGAATGTCGGTGTCTTTCACACACTGCAGCGCGCCTTTGACCAGCAACTCAAGTTCATCCAGGTCGCGGCCGAACTTGGTTTGCAGGTTCTCGTCTTCCAGCAATTCCACCCGCAACCGCAGGCGTGTGATGGGTGTGCGCAGGTCGTGGGAAATGGCGCTGAACAGCTGGCTGCGTTCGGTCAGGTAACGGCTGATGCGTTCGCGCATGGCATTGAACGCGCGGCCTACTTCCACCACTTCGCTGCCGCCGCCTTCGGCCACCGGCTCCACGTCGGCGCCCAGGGACATGTCCCGCGCCGCCCTCGCCAGGCGCTTGAGTGGACGGCTTTGCCAGTGCACCAGCAGGCCGATAAACAGCAGCAGGAAGCCGCTGGTGAGCACGATAAACCACACCTGCTGGTATGGCAGGCCTTGTTCTTCGAGGCTGGTGTAGGGTTCGGGCAGCAAGGAGGCAATGTAGAGCCATTCGCCCTGGGCCAGCTGGATCTGGGTGACCAACACCGGCGGATTCACCGGTTCCAGGGTCAACGCGTAATGCGCCCAGGAGCGCGGCAGTTCGTCGAGTTTCAAGCCGGCGTTGAAGATGCGCAGGTCTTCGGCGCTGACGAACTCCACCGAAACATGCACGTCGCTGCCCAGGGTCTGGCGCAACACTTCTTCGACAGCACCGAGCACTGCATGCTTGCGCGGGGTTTCCGGCAATACCGCCATGTCCAGGGGCTTGTCGTTGAGCGTCACCACAAACCGGGTACCGCCCATGCTGCGCAACTGGTCCAGTACCAACGGCCGGAAGGCCACCGGCAACGAGCGGAAATAACTGACGCTGGCGGTCATCGAATGCGCCAGGCTGCGGGCGGCGGTTACCAGGCCTTCAAGCTGGGTAGCGCGCAATTGCGAGACCCAGATCACGCTGGACAACGCCTGGGCAAACAGCACCGCCAACAGGGTCAGCAGTAACATCCGCCCCAGCAGCGAACGCGGTACCGGGATGCGCCGGCGCAGTTCACGCAGGCGCTCAGTGGGCATTGCCGGCAACCACGCTGGCTGCCAATTGATAGCCACTGCCGCGCACGGTGCGGATCAGCCGGGGTGGTTTTTCGGTGTCGCGCAGGCGTTGGCGCAGACGGCTGACGGCCATGTCGACAATCCGGTCCAGGGGCATCAGGTCGCGGCCACGGGTGGCGTTGCCGATGGTGTCGCGGTCGAGGATTTGCTGGGGGTGGTCGAGGAACAGTTTGAGCAGGGCAAAATCGGCGCCGGAAAGAATCACTTCCTCGCCGTCGACGTGGAACAGCCGGTGGCTGACCATGTCCAGGCGCCACTCGCCAAACACCAGCACCTCGCCCCCGCTGCGCTCCTGGCCAAACTGGCAACGCCGCAACAGGGCCTTGATACGGGCCTGCAGCTCACGGGGGCTGAAGGGTTTGCCGATGTAATCGTCGGCACCCAGCTCCAGGCCGATGACGCGGTCGGCTTCGTCGGAACTGGCGGTGAGCATGATGATCGGCACCTGGGCCTGGCGCGGGTGCTGGCGGATCCAGCGGCAAAGGCTGAAACCGTCTTCGTCCGGCAGCATCACATCAAGGATCACCAGGTCGCACGGGGCTTCGTTCATCGCCTGGCGGAACCCCGCGCCATCCGGCACGCCACGCACCTGGAAACCGGCGCGGCTGAGGTAGGTTTGCAGCAACTCGCGGATTTCCTGGTCGTCGTCGACCAGGAGAATGGATTTACTGATTACGCTCACGGGGTCCTCCTTGTTGTTATGGCCAAGCTTAAGTCATTTGTTGCCCTTGAGGCCGCCTTCGCGAGCAAGCCCGCTCCCACATTCGACCTCATTCATCCAGTTGGAATGGGATTGAATGTGGGAGCGGGCTTGCTCGCGAAGAGGCCATCACTGCCTACGCAAATGCCTGCTCAAGCGCCACACCAGCACCTGTCAACCCTGAATACGGTGCCGTCACCAGCCACACCGGAATGCCTTTGAAGTAGTCGCTCATGCAGCCCTTGTCGCCAAAACTCCTGGCAAAACCACTCTTGATAAAGAAATCGGCAAAGCGCGGGATCACCCCACCCACGATGTACACGCCACCACGACCGCCGGTGGTCAGCACGTTGTTACCGGCAACCCGGCCCAGCCAGATACTGAACTGGTCCAGCACTTCCAGGGCTATCGGGTCACCCGCCAGGCCAGCGGCAGTGATGGCTTCGGGAGTTTCCAGAACCGCCTCGTGACCGTCCACCGCGCAGATCGCCCGGTACAACCTGGGCAAACCGCCACCGCTCAAGGCAGTTTCAGCGCTGACATGGCCGATCTCATTGTAGATGTGCTGCCACAGCTGGGCTTCACGCGGGCTGCTCACGGGCAGGTCGACATGGCCGCCCTCCCCCGGCAATGCCGCCCAACGGCCATGGCCGAGGTCGAGCAAGGTGCCCACGCCCAGGCCGGTGCCCGGGCCGATCACCACCGCAGGGCGCAACGGCTCCGGCGTGCCTTCGCACACCACGCGGAATTCGTCGGGCTTCAGGCGGGTCATGCCCAGGGCCATGGCCGAGAAATCATTCACCAGCAGCAGCTCGTCCACCTGCAAGGTCTTGCAGAACGCAGTCTTGCTCAGGCGCCAGTGATTGTTGGTGAATTTAAATTCATCTCCACTCACCGGCCCCGCGACCGACAGGCACACCGCGCCAATCGAGCCGATGGCCAGGCCTTCTTCCTTCAGATAGACCTGGATCGCCTCTTCCGGGCTGGCATGATCCGCCGTCGCATGGACGCGGATCGAATGCAGCTCCTGATCCCGCCACAACGCAAAACGGGCGTTGGTACCACCGATATCACCGACCAGCGCTAGCTTCACTTAAGTGTCTCCAAGGCAGAGGTAAAGGCGCTGGCGCCCTGCTCTGCGGAGCTTGCAGCCAAACGCATAAACGCAAACAACTCGCGACCGGCCCCCACGTTATTGCCCAGAAGGCCCGTGGCAGGCGCGCGCGCGGCAAATTCTTCGGCGTCCACCTTAAGCTCCAAGGTGCCTTTGACGCCATCCACGCGAATGATATCGCCATCGCGCACACGTGCCAGTGGCCCGCCGCTCTGGGCTTCGGGGTTGACGTGAATCGCGGCGGGAATCTTACCCGAGGCGCCGGACATGCGCCCGTCTGTTACCAACGCCACTTTGAAGCCACGATCCTGCAACACGCCGAGGAACGGGGTCATCTTGTGCAATTCCGGCATGCCGTTGGAGCGCGGGCCCTGGAAACGCATCACCGCAACAAAGTCTTTTTCCAACTCACCGGCCTTGAACGCGTCGGCCAGGTCTTGCTGGTCCTGGAACACCACGGCCGGGGCTTCGACGATTTGATGTTCGAGGGCCACGGCGGAAACCTTCATCACACCCCGGCCGAGGTTGCCTTCCATTACCCGCAGGCCGCCTTCCGGAGAAAACGCACGGGCCACGGGACGCAGGATGGTTTCGTCGAGGCTTTCGATCGGGCCTTCACGCCATACCAGCTCGCCGTCCACCAGGAACGGTTCCTGGGTGTAGCGGCTCAGGCCATGACCGGCCACGGTGTTGACGTCGTTGTGCAGCAGGCCGGCTTCCAGCAGTTCGCGGATCAGGAACGACATGCCTCCCGCCGCCTGGAAGTGGTTGATGTCGGCCTTGCCGTTTGGATACACGTGGGACAGGGTCGGCACCACTTCGGAGAGGTCGGCCATGTCATCCCAGGTCAGGATGATGCCCGCCGACATGGCGATGGCCGGCATGTGCAGGGTGTGGTTGGTGGACCCACCCGTGGCGTTGAGGGCGATGATGGAGTTGACGATGGATTTCTCGTCGACGATCTCGCCGATCGGCGTGAAGCTGCCGTTGGCCTTGGTCAGGCGCGTGACCTGGTGCGCGGCTTCGCGGGTCAGGGCGTCACGCAGCGGCGTGTACGGGTTGACGAACGAGGCGCCCGGCAGGTGCAGGCCCATGACTTCCATCAGCAACTGGTTGGTGTTGGCGGTGCCGTAGAAGGTGCAGGTGCCCGGGCTGTGGTAGGACTTCATCTCCGATTCCAGCAGCTCTTCGCGGGTGGCCTTGCCTTCGGCGTAGCGCTGGCGCACGTCGGCTTTCTGTTTGTTGGAGATCCCCGACGGCATCGGGCCGCCCGGTACGAAGATCATCGGCAGGTGGCCGTAGCGCAGGGCGCCCATCATCAGGCCGGGGACGATCTTGTCGCAGATACCCAGCATCAGCGCGGCGTCGAACATGTTATGGGACAGCGCTACCGCCGTGGACATGGCGATCACTTCGCGGCTCAGCAGGCTGAGCTCCATGCCTGGTTCGCCCTGGGTCACGCCGTCGCACATGGCGGGGGTACCGCCGGCGAACTGGCCAACAGAACCGACTTCACGCAGGGCCTTTTTGATTTGCTCGGGGAAATGTTCGTATGGCTGGTGGGCCGACAGCATGTCGTTATATGACGAAACAATTGCCACGTTGGCGGCGTTCATCATGCGCAGGCTGTTTTTGTCTTCGGTGCCACACCCGGCCACGCCGTGGGCAAAGTTGGCGCATTGCAGCTTGCCGCGCATCGGGCCGTCGCTGGCAGCGCCGCGAATGAGCGCAAGGTATGCCTCACGGGTTGCACGGCTGCGGGCGATAAGCCGTTCGGTGACCTCAAGTACGCGGGGATGCATGTATAGAACTCCAGGCTAACGGATGTGGCGACCTGAGTGTCTATGCTGGTCAAAAGCCCGCCGCGAAGAGGTTGGCAGGGTGTTGCTTGACCAATCGGACCAGTTGATTCAGGTCACTCGTTGTAGATTGAACAAAATATTGCCACTAAAAAGGCTTGTTTTCTATTTTTATGCGAATAATCTTGTAATTCTTACAACAAATCGACGACAGGCACCTTCCAATGACTCTACGTATCGCTATCAATGGTTTTGGCCGTATTGGCCGTAATGTCCTGCGCGCACTTTATACCCAAGGCTACCGTCAGGATTTGCAGATCGTCGCCATCAACGATCTCGGCGACAGCTCGATCAATGCCCACCTGCTTAAATACGACACCGTCCACGGTACTTTCGACGCAGAGGTCGCTCATGATCAGGAAAGCCTGACCGTGAATGGTGACCGGATTGCCGTGAGTGCCATTCGCAACCCGGCCGACCTGCCGTGGGCTGCCCACAAGGTGGACGTGGTGTTCGAATGCACCGGTCTGTTCACCGACCGTGACAAGGCCGCCGCCCATATTACCGCCGGCGCGCGCAAGGTAATCATCTCGGCCCCGGCCAAGGGCGCCGATGCCACCGTGGTGTACGGGGTAAACCATGACATTTTGCGTCAATCCCACCAGATCATCTCCAACGCTTCCTGCACCACCAACTGCCTGGCGCCCGTGGCCCAGGTGCTGCACCGCGAGCTGGGCATCGAAAGCGGCCTGATGACCACCATCCACGCCTACACCAACGACCAGAACCTGACCGACGTCTACCACACCGACCCGTACCGCGCGCGCTCGGCCACCCAGAACATGATCCCGAGCAAGACCGGCGCTGCCGAAGCCGTGGGCCTGGTGCTGCCGGAACTGGCAGGCAAGCTGACCGGCATGGCCGTGCGTGTACCGGTGATCAACGTGTCGCTGGTGGACCTCACCGTGCAACTGAAAAAAGAAGCCAGTGCCGAGCAGGTCAACGCGCTGCTGAAAGAAGCCAGCCAGCACTCGAAAATCCTCGGCTACAACACCCTGCCGCTGGTTTCCAGTGACTTCAACCATAACCCGCTGTCGTCGATCTTCGACGCCAATCACACCAAAGTCAGCGGCAAACTGCTGAAAGTGCTGGCCTGGTACGACAACGAGTGGGGCTTCTCGAACCGCATGCTGGATAACTGCCTGGCGCTGTGCAACGCCGAGTAATGCTCGGCCTGTAGGAGCGAGCTTGCTCGCGAAAAACGCAAAACCACCGCGTTTATTCAGGATGCCAGCGATATCGTTGACGCCCTTCGCGAGCAAGCTCGCTCCTACAGTAATCCAAAGTGCCACTTGCCATTTGCGTTGATGATAAGCATTATCATTCGCTGCAAATCGGTCTGGTATCACTGTGAGCCAATCTCGTTTCAACCAAGTCTTCCTCACCCAACGGGTGATTTTGCTGCGCACCTTGCAGCGGATGGTGAATAACCACAGCACCGCCGAGGACCTGTTGCAGGAAACCTACCTGCGCGTTACCCGGGCCCTGAGCGAACGGCCGATCGACCACCTCGAACCCTTTGTCTACCAGACGGCGCGCAACCTGGCGCTGGACCACCTGCGCGCCCGCAGGATTCAGGCCCGCACCCTGCAGGAAGATGTCCCGCTGGACGTCCTGCAAAGCGTCGCCTCCCCCGTCAGCACCCCCGAAGACGCGACACAGGCCGAGCAATTGCTCGAGCACCTGAGTGTCAGCCTCGGCCAGTTGAGCGCCCGCCAGCAGCAGATATTCATCCTCAGCCGCCTGCACGGTTGCAGCTATCAGGAGATCGCCGACAAGCTCGACGTGTCCCTGAGCACCGTGCAGAAGGAACTGAAACTGATCATGGCCATCTGCATAGGTGTGGCCGAAAGACTGGATCGCCCTTAAGCTTTGTCGGCACAGTCTGTAGGACTATTGATTAAAACGTGGCGAAGACCCGAGGAACACCGTGACGGAACCGAATAAACGGCACCCCCATGAGCTGGCTCATGAGGTGTTGCAAGACGCGGCCATGGACCAAGCCCTCGACTGGCTGATCGCGTTGCAGTGCCCGCAAACCGGGCAGCAGGCGGAATTTGAAGCCTGGCTCGCCAACGACCCGTTAAACGCCGAAGCCTTCATCAAGGCCCAGACTGCCTGGGGCGGCGCGCCGGTTCACAGCGCTGCCGTCGCCCTGAATGCTCCACGCAAACCCAGCGCCTGGCGCCGTATCAAACCGCACTGGAAGCCCCTGGCCACTGCCGCCGTGTTGCTGCTGGGCCTGTTCAGCTTCAGCAACCTGCCTATGCGCCTGCAGGCCGACCATCTGACCGTGGTGGGCGAGCGCCAGCGCCTGCAGTTGGACGATGGCTCGAAAGTGTTGCTCAACACCAATTCAGCCTTCTCCAGCAGCATCAAGGACCACCAGCGCATCGCCCGCCTGTATCAGGGCGAGGCGTTTTTCGAAGTGCTGCCCAGCCGTGGCCTGCCCCTGGAAATCGACGCCGGCCCGGTGCGCGCCAGCGTGAGGGACACCTCTTTCGCGGTGCGCTACTTGAACGGTGAAGCCCAGGTTCAGGTACAGCGCGGTGATGTCGACCTGAGCAACACGTTTGACGACGCGCGGGTGCGCCTGAGCGCCGGTGAAAGTATCCGCATCGGGCCCAAGGGCTTCGGCCAACCGGCCAAGCTCGACACCACCAAGGACCTGGCCTGGGTCGACGGCCGGCTGATCTTCGAAAACTGCCCGATGAGCGAAGTGCTGGCCGAATTGCGTCGCTACTACCCCGGCTGGATCGTCAACAACAACGACAGGCTCGCCAGCGTGGCCGTCACCGGCAATTACCGGCTCGACCAGCCGCTCGACGTGGTGCGCTCCCTGGCCCACATCACCTCGGCCAAGCTCTCGGAATACCCGGCGCTGGTGATCCTGAACTAAATGAGAATTATTTTTACTCGATAGCCAGCGACGATACGTCTCGTTATAGCCAATGCAACTGATTCCTATTTGATTCAGTGCGCAACTATAAGATTCGTACCTTCCGGAGCGCTCTCGATGTCGTCTCGTTTCAACCGCCGGTCCTCTTCGCCCGTTCGCCGCCAGGGCTTGTCGCTGCTGACGGCCGCAATCCTGTTGGCCGGTGCGCCCGTCATGGCTGCCACCGCCGCCGAGCCTGCCAGCCGCAGCCAGGGCAATTACAGCTTCAGCATCGAGCAGCAATCCCTGGTCTCGGCGCTGAACGCCTTCACCGCGGTGACCGGCTGGCAAGTCGGCCTGCCGGCAGAACTGGGCCAGGGTGTGTCGTCCCCTGGCGTGCGCGGCTCATTGCCGGCGGATAAAGCCCTGGACCGGCTGTTGGTGGGGACCAACCTGGGTTATCGCAAACTGGGCAACAACAACATCGTGCTGGAAAAACGCGTCGCCGTCGGCGCCATCACCCTGCAACAGATGACCATCAGTGCCACCCGCCAGGAACAGGCCGTGGACAGCGTGCCCAGCACCGTGACCGTGCACGACCGCGAAGAACTGGACCGCCAGAACGTCAACACCATCCGTGAACTGGTGCGTTATGAGCCAGGTGTTTCGGTGGGCGGTGCCGGCACCCGCTCCGGCAATGCTGGCTACAACATTCGCGGGATCGACGGCGACCGTATCCTGACCCAGGTGGACGGCGTCGAGGTGCCGGACAACTTCTTCAACGGCCCCTACGCCAAGACCCGCCGCAACTACGTCGACCCGGAAATCGTCAAGCGCGTGGAAATCCTGCGCGGCCCGGCCTCGGCCTTGTACGGCAGCAGCGCCATCGGCGGCGCGGTGAGCTACTTTACCCTCGACCCCAACGACATCATCAAGCCCGGGCAGGACTACGGCGCACGCCTGAAGACCGGCTACAGCTCCGCCGATGAGAGCTGGCTGACCTCCGGCACCGTCGCCGGTCGCATGCAGGACTTCGACGGCTTGCTGCACCTGAGCCAGCGCAACGGTCACGAGATGGAATCCTACGACGGGAATAACGCCACCGGCCTGGCCCGCACCGGCGCCAACCCGGAAGATGCGCGCACCACCAACGTGCTGGCCAAACTGGGTTGGAACTACGGCGAAGACAACCGCCTGGGCCTGACCTACGAGAAGTTCAAGGACGATCGCGACACCAACCTGAAAAACGCAGTGGGTGGCCCGTTTGTCGGTGGCCAGGGCTTCAATTTCTACCGCGGCCGCACGGGCAACGACACCATCACCCGCGAACGCTTCGGCATCGAAAACAAGTTCGCCCTCGACTCGCCGATTGCCGATCACATCAAGACCAGCCTCAACTACCAGATCGCCAAGACCGACCAGACCACCGCAGAAATCTACCAGCCATCGCGCAAGGTATTGCGCACCCGCGAGACCCTGTACGAAGAGAAGCAGTGGGTATTCGACGCGCAGTTGGACAAGGCTTTCAGCATCGGCGAAACCGACCATGTCGTGACCTACGGCACCACCCTCAAGCAGCAGAAAGTCACCGGTTCCCGTGAGGGCGCCGCGACCTGCCTGGCGGTCGGCGCAGGCTGCACCGCCATCGGTGCACCAAGCCCGTCGGCCGCCGACAGCGTGAAAAAAGCCAGCGACTTCCCCGACCCGACCATCAACTCCTACGCGCTGTTTGCCCAGGACCAGATTGCCTGGGACAAGTGGACCTTCCTGCCCAGCGTCCGCTACGACTACATCCAGCTCAAACCCAAGCTGACCCAGGAATTCCTCAATACCGTTGACCCGACACGCATCTACGACCACAGCGATTCGGAAAAGAACTGGCACCGTGTAACGCCCAAGTTCGGCGTGACTTACGCCCTGACCGAGCAATACACCTGGTTCGGCCAATACGCCGAAGGCTATCGCACCCCGTCGGCCAAGGCCTTGTATGGCCGCTTTGAAAACCTGCAGCAGCGCTACACCGTCGAACCCAACCCGGACCTCAAGCCGGAAAGCAGCCGGGGCGTCGAAACCGGGATTCGCGGCAACTTCGACTCGGGCTCGTTTGATGTGGCGGTGTACTACAACAAGTACCGTGATTTCATCGACGAAGATGCCTCGGTTGCCGGTGGCACCGTCCAGCAGTTCGAAGCCAACAACATCAAGCACGCCACCATCAAGGGCGTGGAGGCCAAGGGCCGCTTGAGCCTCGACGCATTCGGCGCACCGCAGGGCCTGTATACCCAAGGCTCGATTGCCTACACCTACGGGCGCAATGACGACAACGGCGAACCGTTGAACAGCGTCAACCCGCTCAAGGGCGTGTTCGGCCTGGGCTATGACCAGCAGAACTACGGTGCCCTGGTCAGCTGGACCCTGGTCAAGAAACAGGACCGCGTCGACAGCACCACCTTCTTCGCCCCTGACGGCAACAGCGCCAACGGCCCGTTCAAGACCCCGGGTTTTGGCATCGTCGACCTGACCGGCTTCTACAAGGTCACCAACGACGTGACCATCAACGGCGGCCTGTACAACCTGACGGACAAGAAATACTGGAACTGGGATGACGTGCGCAGCTACGACAGCGTCGGCGAAGCCGGTGTGACCGGCCCGGCCAACCTCGACCGCCTGACCCAGCCGGGCCGCAACTTTGCGATCAATCTGATCTGGGACATCTGATCCATGGAGCCTCACCCCGGCGCGATTTAATCTGCGCCGGGGTGAGGATTTTTTACTGTGACGCGTCTTCTGGTTCGTCTAGTTCATAACAGCCTGGCAACCAGACGCTTTCTCTTCTCAAGGACTCCCCGATGACCGCCTCCCCTACCGCAGAACGTGCAGCCCTGCGCTCCCAGCGCCTGAACCAGATCACCAACGAACCGCACACCAAGCTCGATGCGTTGGTGAAGGCCCATGCACCGTTTGAAACCCAGGCCAACTTCGCCCGCTTCGTGGTCGCGCAATACCTGTTCCAGTCGGAGCTGGTGGCGCTGTACAACGATGCAGAGTTGATCAAGATCGTCCCTGACCTCGCCGAACGCTGCCGTGCCGAAGCGGCCAAGCTGGACCTGGGCGACCTGGACACCGAAGTACCGGCACCGGTGGCCGGCGCGGTGAAAAACCCGAGCAAGGCCGAAGCGCTGGGCTGGCTGTTCGTGTCCGAAGGCTCCAAGCTGGGCGCCGCGTTCCTGATCAAGCGTGCCGTGGGCCTGGGTTTGAGCGAAACCTTCGGTGCCCGTCACCTGGGCGAGCCTGCGGGGGGTCGCGCTGAAGGCTGGAAGCGCTTCACCCGCACCCTCGACGCACTGGAATTCACCGCTGAAGAAGAAGCCGAAGTGGAGAAAGGCGCGATTGATGCGTTCGTGCGCTTCACCGTGTTGCTGGAACAGGCGTACGCTAGCGCCCCTGAGCTGGCCTGATTCCCTGATTGGAATGCAATCAAATGTGGGAGCGGGCTTGCTCGCGAATGCCGTGGTTCAGTCACCAGATATATTGACTGAACCACCGCATTCGCGAGCAAGCCCGCTCCCACATTTTGATCCGGTTTCACTTTGAATCCTTCGTAAATCCATCCATGCAAACCGCACCCATGACCGGCAAAACCCAATCCTCATCCAAAATCGCCCGCGTCCTGTTCGGCCTGCTGGCCTACGTCAGCCTGGGCATCGGCTTGATTGCGATTGTGGTACCGGGCTTGCCCACCACCGAGTTCATCCTGCTGGCCGCCTGGGCCGCCACCAAAAGCTCGCCGCGCCTGAGTGCCTGGCTGGAAAACCACCGGCTGTTCGGGCCGATCCTGTTCAATTGGCGCAATGGCAGGATCATCGCCCGCCGGGCCAAAGTCAGCGCCACCGTGAGCATGCTGCTGTGCGCCGGCCTGATGCTGGTGATGCTCGACCACGGCTGGCCGATCTACCTGGCCATCGCCGGAATGAGCATGGGCAACCTGTGGATCTGGTCGCGACCGGAACGTCTCCCGCAACCCACCTGACACCCTGACTACCGCTCATCGGCTCCCGCTCATGAACTGCCGGCCCAAGCCGATGTTCCGGGCATAGCGCCGAATGGACTCGCGTGAGCTTGCATACTAATAAGTCCATTCGCGGGTACTTCTATGTTCGACACCCTCTCCATTCGCTTGAAAATCGTGCTGTTGTCCGGTCTGTGCCTGCTGGGGGTGATCGCCCTGGTGGTCGGCATGAACCTGTACCAGACCAACCAGAACGACGAACTCATCAGCGATTCAAGCTCGCGAATGCTCACCGACAGTGTGCAGAACCTGCTGCAGGCCAAGGCCGCCGAGCAAGCGGTGCAACTGCAAAAAACCTTCGGTGAAAGCCTGTTGGTGGTGACGGCCCTGGCCGACCAGATCAAGGACCTGCGCACTCTGGCCGGCAAGCGCTCGTTGGATGCCGGGGCCCTGCGTGAAGAACTCAACCACAGCCTGAAAACCGCCTTCGACCGCAACACCAAGGTGCTCGGCATCTGGCTGTCGTTCGAGCCCAACGCCCTCGATGGCAAAGACAGTGAATTCGTCAATGATGCCGCCCGTGTGTCCAACGAAAAAGGCCGCTTTTCCAGCTACTGGAGCCGCGCCGGCGGTGAAGGCCTGAACACCGTGATGGTCGAGGATGACCTGACCAAGACCACCCTCAACCTCAGCGGCACGCCCTACAACATCTGGTACACCTGCCCACGAGACACAAAAAACACCTGCCTGCTGGACCCGTATGAAGACACCGTGGCCGGCAAGCCGGTGTTGATGACCACCATTTCCCTGCCGCTGCTGGTCGACGGCAAAGTGATCGGCGTGGTCGGTGTGGACCTCGCCCTCAATGCCCTGCAAGCGGCCGCTGATGCGGCGCAAAAAGAACTGTTCAACGGCGCCGGAATTCTCGAAATACTGTCCGGTAACGGCTTGATCGCCGGCTACAGCGGCGAGCCGGCCAAAGTCGGCAAAAACCTGGTGGACACCCTCGGTGCCGAAGGCAAAGAGATCGTGCAACTGCTGGCCAGCGATACCCGCAAGATCCGCGAGGAAGACGGCACGATTCGCGCCGTGTACCCGGTCAAACCGATTGCCGACGCCAAATCCTGGGGCGTGGTAATCAAACTGCCCAAACAAGTGCTGCTGGCAGACTCGCTCAAACTCCAGGCGGTGCTCGACAAGGCCCAGGCCAGTGGCACCGTCAAGGCGTTGCTGGTAGGCGCAGCCGCCGGGCTGCTGGGCCTGTTGCTGATCTGGCTGACCGCCACCGGCGTGACCCGGCCGATCAACAGCGTGGCCGCCATGCTCAAGGAAATCGCCAGCGGCGACGGCGACCTCACCCAGCGCCTGGCCTACGGTAAAAAAGATGAACTGGGGGAACTGGTGAACTGGTTCAACCGCTTCCTCGACAAGCTGCAGCCGACCATCGCGCAGATCAAGCAAAGCATCACCGAAGCCCGTGGCACCGCCGACCAGTCCTCGGCAATCGCGCGCCAGACGAGCGAAGGCATGCAGGTGCAGTTCCGTGAGATCGACCAGGTGGCCACCGCCTCGAATGAAATGAGCGCCACCGCCCACGACGTGGCCAACAGCGCCTCCAACGCCGCCAGCGCGGCCCGCGGCGCCGACCAGTCAGCCCGTGAAGGCATGCAGATTATTGAACGCAGCACCCGCGACATCACCACCCTGGCCGAAGAAGTGAGCAAGGCCGTGACCGAAGTCGAAGCCCTGGCGGTGAACAGCGAGCAGATCGGTTCGGTACTGGAAGTGATCCGCAGCATTGCCGAACAGACCAACCTGCTGGCCCTGAACGCTGCGATTGAAGCGGCGCGAGCCGGGGAAAGCGGGCGCGGTTTTGCGGTGGTGGCCGACGAGGTGCGCAACCTGGCCAAGCGCACCCAGGACTCGGTGGAGGAGATTCGCCTGGTGATCGAGCGCATCCAGACTGGCACCCGTGGAGTGGTGGCGACCATGCATTCGAGCCAGACCCAGGCGCAGAACAACGCCGGGCAGATTCATCAGGCGGTGCAGGCCCTGGGCAAGATCAGCGATGCGGTAACGGTGATCAGCGACATGAACCTGCAAATCGCCAGCGCCGCCGAGCAGCAAAGTGCGGTGGCCGAGGAGGTCAACCGCAACGTCTCGGCAATCCGCACAGTGACCGAAACCCTGACCGGCCAGGCCACCGAATCGGCGGCCATCAGCAGCCAGCTCAACGCCCTGGCCAGCCAGCAGATGAAGCTGATGGATCAGTTTCGGGTTTGACCCGGGCTTGAAACCAGTGAGCACCCAATGTGGGAGCGGGCTTGCTCGCGAACGCGGTGGATCAGTCGGTACATGTATTGACTGACACACCGCATTCGCGAGCAAGCCCGCTCCCACACAAGCCCGTCCACATTTAGAGTCGCGGTGCCTTATTGACCCGTCCAGGCCGCCACAAACGGCGCGAGGTCTTCTTTCGGGGCCGTACGCGGCGGGTTTTGTGGGGTGCCCAGGTAGAGGAAGCCAATCACTTCCTCATCCGCCTTCAGCCCGAGGCCTTTGGCGACATGGGCCGAGTACGACAACTCACCGGTGCGCCACACCGCGCCGATCCCCTGGGCGTACGCCGCCAGCAGAATCCCGTGAGCCGCACAGGCCGCCGCCAGCAGCTGCTCGGATTTTGGCACTTTGAAATGTTCTTGCAGGCGGGCAATCACCACCACCACCAACGGCGCCCGCAGCGGGCCGTTCTGCGCCTTGTCGATCGCGGCCTGGGGCGCGTCGGCGTCCTGCAGGCGGGCGGCTTCGGCCAGCAGGGTGCCCATGCGCTCACGTGCCGCACCCTCCACCGTCAGGAAGCGCCAAGGGCGCAGTTGGCCGTGGTCGGGCGCGCGCATGGCAGCGGCGAACAGCAGGTCGCGCTGCTCCTGGGTCGGTGCCGGGTCCAGCAGTCGCGGCACGGAAACACGGTTGAGCAAAGCGTCGAGAGCCTGCATTGGCCACCTCCAGAGAAAAATGTGCGGTCATTCTAGCGGGAATGAATCGGATACCACCAAACGATAATTGCTCTTATTCAATCCGCCCTGCCCTGTTAGACTTTGCGGCCTTATTTTCAGCCTACGTTCAGGAAGACTGATGTCCCGTTCGCCCCTTCGCCTGTCTGCACTGTTGATGGCCTTGAGCCTGAGTGCCTGCGATGACGCCCCGCGATTCACCAAGGCCGAGCCTGGTGAAGCGCGTGCCGGTGGCGCGACCACGGTGAGGAAGACCGACCAGAACGCCTTCTCCCTGCCCTCGGCCAACCTGTCGCCCACCCGGCGCCTGGACTTCAGCGTCGGCAACAGTTTCTTTCGCAGCCCCTGGGTGATTGCCCCGTCCACCACCACTGCCCGCGACGGGCTGGGGCCGCTGTTCAATACCAATGCCTGCCAGAACTGCCATATCAAGGATGGCCGTGGGCATCCGCCATTGCCCGATGCGCCCAACGCGGTGTCGATGCTGGTACGCCTGTCGATTCCCGATGCACCGCCCTATGCGAAGGTCATCGAGCAACTGGGTGTAGTCCCCGAGCCGGTCTACGGTGGGCAATTGCAGGACATGGCCGTGCCCGGCGTCGCCCCGGAGGGCAAGGTGCGGGTCGACTACACACCGGTCAACGTCCGCTTCAAGGACGGCACCGTGGTCGAATTGCGCAAGCCGGCCCTGCAAATCACCCAGCTCGGTTATGGGCCGATGCACCCCGACACGCGCTTCTCCGCGCGGGTTGCACCGCCGATGATCGGCCTGGGGCTGCTCGAAGCGATCCCCGACGCCGACATCCTGCGCAACACCGACCCGAAAACCGCCGACAAGGAAGCCATTGTCGGGCGGGCGAATTGGGTCTGGGACGACGCGCAACACAAGACCGTACTCGGTCGATTTGGCTGGAAAGCCGGGCAACCGAACCTCAATCAACAAAATGTTCACGCGTTCTCTGGTGATATGGGCCTGACCACCTCCCTGAGACCGTTCGATGACTGCACCGATGCACAAGTGGCCTGCAAACAGGCGCCCAACGGCAATGGCCCGGATGGCGAGCCTGAGGTCAGCGACAACATCCTGCGCCTGGTGCTGTTCTACACCCGCAACCTGGCCGTCCCCGCCCGCCGCGACGTCAACGCACCGCAAGTGCTGGCCGGGAAAAACCTGTTCTACCAGGCCGGTTGCCAGGGCTGCCACACCCCGCAATTCACCACGGCGCCCACCGCCGCCGAACCTGAATTGGCTAACCAGGTGATTCGCCCCTACAGCGACTTGCTGCTGCACGACATGGGCGACGGCCTCGCCGACAACCGCAGCGAATTCAAAGCCAGTGGCCGCGACTGGCGCACGCCGCCGTTGTGGGGCATTGGCCTGACGCAAGCCGTCAGTGGCCACACCCAGTTCTTGCATGACGGCCGCGCCCGCAACCTGATGGAGGCCGTGCTGTGGCACGGCGGTGAAGCCCAGGCGGCGCAGCAGCATGTGTTGTCGTTCAATGCCGAGCAGCGCGCCGCGTTGCTGGCATTTCTGAATTCTTTATAAGCTTTGTCCTAATTACAGAAGGGAGCTCGACATGTTCCGTCCCAAGTTGTTGTTCACCAGCCTGGCCGCCCTCGCCCTCGGTGCGTGCTCGCCCCAGGACCCGCAAGCGGTGACCTCGGCGGCCATCGCCAAGCAAGTGATCCTGCCGACCTACAGCCGCTGGGTTGAAGCCGACCGCCAACTGGCCGTCAGCGCCCTGGCCTACTGCCAGGGCAAGGAAAGCCTGGAGACCGCCCGCGCCGACTTCCTGCACGCGCAAAAGGCCTGGGCCGAGTTGCAACCGCTGCTGATCGGCCCGCTGGCCGAGGGCAACCGCTCGTGGCAGGTGCAGTTCTGGCCGGACAAGAAAAATCTGGTGGGTCGTCAAGTCGAGCAACTGGTGACCGCCCAACCACAGATCGACGCCGCCGCCCTGGCCAAATCCAGCGTCGTGGTGCAGGGCCTGTCGGCCTACGAATACATCCTCTACGACGCCAAGACCGATCTGGCGGACGAGACGCAAAAAGCCCGCTACTGCCCGTTGCTGGTAGCCATCGGCGAGCGCCAGAAACTGCTGGCCGAAGAGATCCTGTCGAGCTGGAACAGCACCGACGGCATGCTGGCGCAGATGACCAAGTTTCCTAACCAGCGCTACGCCGATTCCCACGAAGCCATCGCCGACCTGCTGCGGGTTCAAGTGACTGCGCTGGACACCCTGAAGAAAAAACTCGGCACCCCGATGGGCCGCCAGACCAAGGGCATCCCGCAACCGTTCCAGGCCGATGCGTGGCGCAGCCAGTCGTCCCTGCAAAGCCTGGAAGCCAGCCTGGCTGCCGCCCAGACCGTCTGGGTCGGCGTCGACAACAAAGGCCTGCGCGGCCTGTTGCCTGCCGATCAAAAGCCATTGGCTGACAAGATCGACGCCGCGTATGCCGCCTCCCTGAAACTCTTCGCCAGCAACCAGCGTACGCTGAATGAAATGCTGGCCGACGATGCCGGGCGCCAGCAACTCAACGATATCTACGACAGCCTCAACGTCGTCCACCGCCTGCACGAAGGCGAGCTGGCCAAGGCGCTGGGCATCCAACTGGGCTTTAACGCCAACGACGGTGACTGATGATGCTCAGGCGACAGGCTTTGGCCCTCGGCAGCGTGCTGCTCAGTGCGATCACTTTGGGCGGCTGGACGCTGTTCAAGCAGAAGGGCAAAAGCCCGCTGCTGCTCTCGGCGCGGGATGACAGTGATGGCAGGCACTACGCCGTCGGCTTTCGCCTGGACGGCAAGCAGGTATTTGCCACCGAGGTCGGCCAGCGCTGCCACGACATCATCAACCACCCGACGCTGCCGATTGCGCTGTTTGTCGCCCGCCGGCCGGGCACCGAGAGCTACCTGATCGACTTGCGGGACGGGGCGCTGCTGCAAACCATCACCTCCAAGGCCAATCGCCACTTTTACGGGCATGCGGTGGTGCACAAGGATGGCGAGTGGTTGTATGCCACAGAGAACGACACGTCTGACCCGGGTCGCGGTTTGCTGGGTGTATACCGGTTCGAGGGTGAGCGGCTGGTGCACACCGGGGAGATTTCCACCCATGGCATCGGGCCGCACCAGGTGTCGTGGATGCCTGATGGCGAGACGCTGGTGGTGGCTAACGGCGGGATTCGCACTGAGGCTGAGAGCCGGGTGGAGATGAACCTGAATGCCATGGAGCCGAGCCTGGTCCTGATGAAGCGCGACGGGACGCTGTTGAGCAAGGAGACCCTGAGCCAGCAGATGAACAGTGTGCGGCATATGGGGATTGCCAGCGACGGGACGATCCTCGCGGGGCAGCAGTTCATGGGGGCGTCTCATGAGCGGTCGGAGTTGCTGGCGATCAAGCGACCGGGGCAGCCGTTTGTGGCGTTTCCGGTGGCGGATGAGCAGCTGCAGGTCATGGGGCATTACACGGCCAGTGTGGCGGTGCACAGTGAGTTGCGGCTGGTGGCGTTGACGGCGCCTCGGGGGAATCGGTTCTTTATCTGGAACATGGACAGCGCGCAGTTGCTGCTGGACGGGCCGTTGCCGGATTGTGCCGGGGTGGGTGCGGTGGCTGACGGCTTTGTGGTGACTTCCGGGCAGGGGCGTTGCCGGTTTTATGATTGTCGGCAGGTGCCGTTGGTGGGCAAGCCGCTGGAGTTGCCGGCGGGGCTTTGGGATAACCATCTGCATCTGGTTTGATTGGGGGGCTGATTGGGGGCATATCCGTTGCTGCGGTAACGGCAACTTA
>NZ_JACARS010000038.1:0-7932 GCF_013386485.1 Pseudomonas sp. P7758
TTTGACCGTGCCCGCTTTAGCTTTTGATTTTGCTCTTCAACACTCAAGCCGGCCGGTAGGCCGCTGTGCTCTTGATCTGCTTTTGATCTTGATCTTAGGCGCCCCGTTAAACCACGCTGGCCGAACGCAGGCTTTGGAGCGTGGGTAACCCGGCAGGACGCCGGGTTAGCCGTCCTGGGCCAAGGATGGCCCATGACGGCGGCCCACGGTCCAAAGCCGGAGTGAGGGCACACCGAGCCTAGGCGAGGTGCCGAGTGGTGGGGCAAGAGCGTTTTGCTTACTTTTGCGCTTTTCAAAAGTGAGCCGCTGTAAGAGCGGAACCCATATAAGCCATCACCCAAATAACGGATATTCACCCCCAAAGCCTACCGCTCAATCGACCGACTCCACCGTGCATTCCACTCGGGCCGTGCCTGGTTCACCTGATCCCAATCAATCGAAATCGCCGTCTGCAAATAACTGTTCATCGCCTCCACCCGCGCCCGGGTTTTGTCGGTAGTCGGCGTCGTAGGATTCGAAGGAATCTGATCCCCCAGTTCCAAAGCCGGCGCCTGAGCCTCTGCGGTCAACAAGAACTGCGCCAGTTTCTGCGCCAGCTCCGGCTGGTCATTCCGCGCAATCACACACTCCGCCACGTTCAACACCACCGCGCCTTCTTTCGGCTGCGCATACTCCATCGGCACACCCAACAACTGTTGCGTGGTCACCTGCGTCGGCGTCAGCGGAAAGATCGCCGCCTCATCCGTCTGCACCATCTCGGAAATCTTCGCCGAGCTGGCGATGTACTCCAGCACGTTGGGCCCGACGGTTTTCGGCCAGGCCTTGAACCCCGGCTCCACGTTGGTCTCGCTACCCCCCTGAATCCGGTTGAACATGAGGAACCCGTGCAACCCAAATGTGGACGAGGCCAACGACTGGAACACCACCTTGTCCTTGAAGCGCGGGTCGGCCAGGTCCATCCACGACGTC
Organism: Pseudomonas sp. P7758; assembly: GCF_013386485.1. NCBI lineage: Bacteria > Pseudomonadati > Pseudomonadota > Gammaproteobacteria > Pseudomonadales > Pseudomonadaceae > Pseudomonas > Pseudomonas sp. P7758. The sequence continues at coordinate 970 of NZ_JACARS010000038.1, forward strand.
GGCGGCGCCCAGCCCTTTTCCTTGAACATCTTGGCGTTGTAACCCAACCCGGTCACCCCGAGCGTCACCGCAACCGCTTCTTCCTTGATCTTCGCCTTGGCCGGAATCTGGTCCAGGGTCGGGTTGGGCGTGAGCTTCTCGCACAACCCCATGGAAATCGCGCGGTACATGATGCCGTCGTCGAGGAACATCACGTGCATCTGCGGGTTGTCCTTGTTGGCCTGCACCTTGGCCAGGATGTCCGACGAGGTGCCCGGCACGATCACCACCTTGACGTTGTTGGCCTTTTCGAACGCGGGCAGCACCTTGTCGGCGTAGACCCGCTCCATGGTGCCGCCGTTCATGCCCAGGTACAGCGTCGGTGCGGCGTGGGCCGCCGTGCTCAACAGGGCGAGGGACAGGCAAGACAGCGCAGTACGTTTGATCATGTGCATGAATCTTCCTCTCAGGCTTGGAAACGACGGATGGAAAATGCTTCGATGGGCTGCCGGCTGGCCCCCGTGCAGACGATCTCTGCCAGGGCTTCACCGACCGCAGGGCCGAGCTGGAACCCGGCGCCGGCAAAGCCGAAACCGTGGAGCAGGCCGGGTTGGGTGCTGCTGTCGCCGATCACCGGTTCGTGGTCGGGCAGATAACCTTCGGTGCCGCTCCAGGTACGGATCGCCTGGGCACCCTTGAGGAACGGGTACAACTCGCCGGCATTGCGCAGAATCTCCAGCACCGCCGCCTGGCCCGGGCGGGCTTGTTGCGGGCCCAGGGCAAAGCCGCGCCCGCCACCGAGGATGCAATTGCCCCGGGCGACTTGCCGCGCATAAATCCCGCCGCCTTCCACCCCGGTGCTCACGTCCATCACCACCGGCAACGGCTCGGTCACGAGCATCGCCGGGTGCGCCGAGGTCATCGGCACCGGCTCGCCAAAGTGCGCGGCCACGGTGCCGGCCCAGGCGCCGGCGCAGTTCAGCAGCCAGGGGGCTTGCAGCTGCAGCCCATTGGCACAGCGCAACTGAAACCGCTGGCCGTCATGTTCAAGATGGGTGACTTCGGTTTGCTCCATCACCCGAGCACCGTGGCGTTGCGCCGCGCGGGCAAAGGCGGGGGAGACCAGGCGCGGATTGGCGTGGCCGTCTTCGGGGCACAACGACGCGCCGACTGCCACATCACCCACCCACGGGAACCGGGCGCGCAGTTGAGCGTGGTCGAGCATTTGCAGGCCCAGGCCAAAGCCACGTGTAGCGTCGGCGTAAGCCTGCAGAGCCGCCAGATCGTCATGACTGCGGGCCAGTTTCAAATGCCCGGAGCGCACGTATTCCCCGTCGATGCCAATCAGCCCCGGCAAGTCGGACCATAGCTCATGGGCACGCTGCGATAGCGGCAGTTGGTGCAATGGCCGCCCCTGGCGCCGCACGCCGCCATAGTTCACACCGCTGGAGTGCGAGCCACAAAAGTCCCGCTCCAGCAGCACCACGCGGCGACCTTTCTGCGCCAGCATCAAAGCCGCCGAGGCCCCGACAATCCCGCCACCCAACACGATCACTTCACTGTCGATCATGGCTGCACCTCCACGCCAAACGGCAAGGGTTTGATCGGTGCCTGGCCACGCAGGCGGCCAACGTTTTCAATCTCGCGGCCACTGCGCTGGGCAACGATTTCCGCCGCCGCCAGCCCGCACATCCGGCCCTGGCAGCGGCCCATGCCAACCCGGCAATGGGCCTTGACCCGGTTCACTTCCCAGTGGCCTTCGTCCACCACCGCGCGTACTTCGCCGACGCTGACTTCTTCACAGCGGCACAGGATCAGTTCGTCCGGAGCTTCAGCGGCCCAGTTTTCCGGGAAGGGGAAGGCGGTTTCCAGGCCGTGGCGAAAGCGCTGGATACCTGCCAGTTGTTGTTCCAGCACGGGCCCGCGACGGTGGTCGATGGCAACACCGCTGTCTTCGAGCAAGGCCAATGCCGCTCGCTCGCCGGCCATTTGCGCCGCATCGGCGCCCATGATTCCTGCACCGTCGCCAGCCAGATACACCCCCGCGACACTGCTACGCCCGGCCGCATCTCGCTGGGGCAACCAGGCGCGGTTCAATGCATTCCAGGCAAATTCACACCCAAGTAAATCCGCCAGTTGGGTCTCGCTGCGCAGGGCATGGGCGAAGGCCACGGCATCACAGGCGATTTCCTGCTGGTCCCAGTGGATGCCCGTCACTCGTTGCTCGCCGTTGATGTGCGACAACGTTGCCCCTTGATGCACCGGGATGCCGTGGGCCGTTAGCCAGGCGCGGTAGTACAAACCCTTGGCCAGGGTCGCCGGCTGGCCGAGCAATGCCGGCAGGGCGCGGCATTGGGCGCTGAACGGCGCGCTGTCGAGCACCGCCACCACCCTGGCCCCGGCCTTGGCGTACTGATACGCCACCAGGTACAGCAACGGCCCGCTGCCGCAGAACGCGACACGCTCACCGATGGCGCAGCCTTGATACTTCAGCGCGATTTGCGCCGCGCCCAGGCTGTACACACCGGGCAGCGTCCAGCCCGGCACGGGCAGGATGCGGTCGGTGGCGCCCGTGGCGACGATGATCTGCGCGTATTCGATGCTTTCGGCGTGGCCGTTGTTGAGCATGTCCAGGCGGCCATTTTCCGCATTCCACACCAGGGTTTCCGGCCGGTAGTCGATCCGGGTGGCCAGCTCATCCATGGTGCGATGCAGCGCTGTCGCCTTGCCCGCTTCAAACCCATACAGCTGCTTGGCCGAGCGCTGGAAGTTCGCCGGCTGGCGCCGATAGATCTGGCCGCCACCGCGCAGGCTCTCGTCCACCAACACCGGGGTCACGCCATGGTCCAGCAAGGTCCGGGCTGCGGTAATGCCCGCCGGGCCTGCGCCCACTATCACCACGCTCTTCATGCCTGACGCCCCGGGTCACGGCGAATCGCCTGGCCGTCTTCCAGCAAGGTCGAACAGGCGCGCACTCGCCGACCATCCTCCAGGCGTACCCAGCAATCCTGGCAAGCTCCCATCAGGCAGAAACCGGCGCGGCGTTCGGCGCTGAAATCACTGCCCCGCAGGTGCTCGGCGCAGGTCAGTACGGCAGTCAGCAAGGTGTCCCCAAGCAGGCCCGTGGCAGGCTGTCCATCGAGGGTGAACGCCAGGCTGGGCCGCTCGGTTTCCGCCAGTCGTTTGAGCAGTGCCATCAATGTTTCCCTACCAACACGCGATCCAGGCCGTAGACCCGGTCCAGCAGAATCATTGCCGCCGCCGTCAACCCGATCACCAGCGCCGACACGGCCGCCATCATCGGGTCGATGGATTCGGTGGCGTACACGTACATGCGCACCGGCAAGGTCTGGGTGGCCGGCGAGCTGACAAAGATCGACAGGGTCACTTCATCGAAACTGTTGATGAACGCCAGCAACCAGCCGCCGGCCACGCCGGGCAGAATCATCGGCAAGGTGATCTGGCGAAACAGGGTGAAGCGGCTGGCGCCGAGGGATTCGGCAGCCTGCTCGGCGCTGCGGTCAATGCCGATGGCAGCCGCCAATACCAGGCGCAATACGTAAGGCGTGATGATCACCACGTGGGCCAGCATCAACCAGGTGAAGCTGCCGTTGACGCCCATCATTGCGAACAGCCGCAGCATCGCCACCCCCAGCACCAGGTGCGGGATGATGATCGGCGAGAGGAACAGCGCACTGAAGAAGTTACGGCCGGGGAACTGGTAGCGACTGATTGCCAGCGCCGCCGGCACCGCGATCAACGTCGCCAGGGTGGCGGCAACGAACGCCAGGACCAGGCTGTTGTAGAACGCCTGGATAAAGTCCGCGCGCTCGAACACCGCATGAAACCAGCGCAGGGAGAAGCCCGAAGTGGGCAGGCTCAAGGTGTTTTCCGGGGTGAAGGCCACCAGGCACACCACCACCAGCGGCGCCATCATGAACAGCACCACCAGGCCGTGAAAGCCCAGGGCCAAAGGACTGTTTCTGGACATCGTCTTATACTCCCAGGGACTTTTTGTAGCGGCCTTCGACCATGCGGTTCCAGCTCAGCATGATCAGCAAGTTGACCAACAGAAGCACCACCGCGATGGTCGCGCCCATGGGCCAGTTGAGTTCCGAGAGGTATTGGTCGTAGACCACCGTGGCGACCATCTTCAGGCGGCGTCCGCCCAGCAGGCCGGGGATCGCGAAGGAGCTGGCCGCCAGGCCGAACACGATCAGGGTGCCGGACAGCACGCCGGGCATTACCTGCGGCAACACGATCTTGCGCATCACCGTGGCCTGGCTGGCACCCAGGGACAGGGCCGCCTGTTCCGCCGACGGGTCGAGCTTCTGCAGGGAGGTCCACACCGGGATGATCATGAACGGCAGCATCACGTGCACCAGTGCGATGATCACGGCGAACGAGGTGTACAGCAGCTTCACCGGCGTGCCGCCCAGGGCCTGGATCACCTGGTTCACCAGGCCATCGGCACCCAGCAGCAGGCTCCAGCCGAAGGCCCGCACCACCACCGAAATCAGCAGCGGGGTGAGGATCAGGATCAGGAAGATCGAGCGCCATGGCGTACCCATGCGGCTGAGGATGTAGGCCTCGGGCACGCCGATCACCACGCAGAGCAAGGTCACCAGGGCACTGATCCAGAAGGTGCGCCAGAAGATTTCGTAGAAGTACGAATCGCTGAACAGCGACAGGTAGTGGGCGAAGGTCCACTCATCGGCCTTCACCCCTACCTGATAGTCGAACACGTTGAACGACAGCACCAGTGTCAGGCCCAGGGGCAGGATCAGCAGCCCGAAAAACAACACCAGCGCCGGCAACGACAACAGGTAGCCACGGCTCATGCGCGCACCTCATCCGCTGCCAGCACCCGCAACAGGTTCGACTCCCAGTCCAGGCCCACTGCAGCGCCGCAAGCCAATGGCGCGCTGCCGTCATTGCGGCGGACCACGGTCAGCTCGCCGATCTCGGTCTTGATGCGATACAGCCATTGGCTGCCGAAGAAGTAGCTGTCGAGGATCCTGCCTTGCAGGCGACCCGAGCCGGCGGCCACCAGGTCGATCTTTTCCGGGCGCAGGCTCAGGGTCAGCTCGCCGTTGCCCGGTTCAAAGCGCACTTGCGGCGCGCCGAGTTGATCGAAGTCGCCCGCCAGCAGGTTGGCCTTGCCGACAAAGTCCGAGATAAAGCGCGTGCGCGGGTGTTCATAGAGTTTGTACGGCGCGTCGATCTGCGTCACGCGCCCGGCCTGCATCACTACTACCCGGTCGCTGATGGACAGCGCCTCGGCCTGGTCGTGGGTGACCATCAGGGTGGTGATCCCGACTTCACACTGGATGCGACGGATCTCGAACTGCATCTCTTCCCGCAGGTTGGCGTCGAGGTTGGAGAGGGGCTCGTCCAGCAGCAACACCGGCGGCTCGATCACCAGGGCGCGGGCCAGGGCCACGCGCTGGCGCTGGCCGCCGGACAGTTCCCGCGGGTAGCGCTCGGCGTGGGGCGCCAGGCGCACCAGTTCCAGCACGGTCTTGACTCTGCTTGCGATCTCAGTGGCAGGCACCTTGCGCATCTTCAGGCCGAAGGCGACGTTGTCGCGCACGCTCATGTGGGGGAACAGCGCGTAGCTCTGGAACACCACGCCCAGGCCACGGCTGGCGGGTTTGGCATGGGTGATGTCGCGACCGTCGAGGACGATCTGGCCACCGGTGACGTCGACGAAGCCGGCGATCATTTGCAAGGTGGTGGTCTTGCCGCAGCCCGAGGGGCCAAGCAGGGACACGAATTCGCCTTTTTCCACCGCAAGATCAGTGGCGACCACCGCGTCGACGGCGCCGTAGCGTTTGCTCAAGGCGTTGAGTTGGAGAAAAGCCATGTCTGCGTTCCACCTTTTTGAGTCGCGTCGAAACGCGCTTTTTTGTTTTGGGCAGATGCGAAAAGGGTGTTGCGGGTGCGTTGGCGCTCGATCTTGAGTCGGCTGCCGTGAGTTGTTCATTTCGCCCCTGTGGACGCAGATTAGGGCGAAAGACTAGGATGGCGGAAGATGGAATTTCACTGGATAGAGTACTTTTTTCAGTTTCATTCACTGACCAGAATTTAGTGTGAGATATCGGCTTTTGGATTCCACTGAGCGGAATGAAAGTGTCAAGGAAGTCGGCGCCGGTGGCGTCTCCCGGTTGTTTGCATTACTGCGCATCCTCGGCGCGGCGCCGGACGGTGGTGAACGGGTGACGCAACTGGCGCAGCAGGTGGGGCTGTCGCAACCCACCACCCACCGACTGCTGCGCAGCCTGATGGACGAGGGCATGGTGGAGCAGGATGCGCGCAGCAAGCGCTATCGGCTGAGCCTGGAGTTCTTTGCCCTGGCGGCGAATGCGGGCAACACCGGCAACCTGCGGGACCTGGTGCGGCCGAGCATGTTGCGCCTCAGTGCGTCGTTGGGGGATTCATTGTTCCTGCTGGCGCGCAGCGGGTTTGATGCGATCTGCCTGGACCGCAGTGAAGGGCCGTATCCGATCCGTACCTTTACCGGTGATATCGGCGGCCGCGTGGCGCTGGGCGTGGGGCAGGGTAGCCTGGCGATTTTGGCGTTTTTGCCGGAGGAAGAGCGCGAGACGGTGATCCGCTACAACTTGCCGCGGCTCAAGGATTTTCACCTGTACGACGAGGTGTTTTTGCGTTCGGAGGTGGAGAGTGTGCGGCGGTTGGGGTATGCGGCGCGCAATACCGGGGTGCTGGAAGGCATGGCCGGGTTGGCGGTGCCGATCCTGGATCGCAATGGGCATGCGGTGGCGGCGTTGAGTGTGGCGACCATCAGCGACCGCCTGGGGCCGGGGCGGTTGCCGACGGTGGTGGAGTTGTTGAAGCGCGAGGCGGCGGCGATCGGGCCGAAGATCAACCCGTTCGATCCGACGTTGCGCCGGCCTTCGCAGATCTTCGGTGGGTAGGTAATACCAGTAACGACACAGATCAAATGTGGGATCCGGGTTGGAC
>NZ_JACARS010000297.1:0-522 GCF_013386485.1 Pseudomonas sp. P7758
GAGCGCAGCCGCCTGTTCGCGGCATTGATCGGCCATCCGGTGCTCAGCATCAGCGAAGGCGGCGACCAATGCACCGTGGGCAGCCTGTTCTGCCTGCGGGTAGCCGACGAACAGGTGTCGTTCGAGGTCAACCTGGATTCCGTTGCCCGTAGCGGTGTGCGCATTCATCCGAGTGTGCTGCAACTGTCCCGACGTCGAGCGCCGGGGTCATGAGTGTCGATAAGGCGCCAGTGCGTCCTACCTTGCGTTCAGTGATCGGGCGCGAGCACGCCGAGCAGGGTCAGGGAGATACTGGCCATGCTGACGGCCATCAGCGCCAGGCTCAGGTGCCCGCGCCCGATCACTGAACGCAAGGTAGGACGCACTGGCGCCTTATCGACACTCATGACCCCGGCGCTCGACGTCGGGACAGTTGCAGCACACTCGGATGAATGCGCACACCGCTACGGGCAACGGAATCCAGGTTGACCTCGAACGACACCTGTTCGTCGGCTACCCGCAGGCAGAACAGGCTGCCCACGG
>NZ_JACARS010000298.1:0-386 GCF_013386485.1 Pseudomonas sp. P7758
GGCAGAAGAGATCCACAAAAGGATCACATCGCTGCAGAGTGGCTCGAGTGAGGCCGTGACCACGATGAACGCCAGCCAGACCTCGAGTGAAGAAAGCGTCGAGGTCGCCAACCAGGCCGGTGAGCGCCTGGTCAGCGTGACGCAGCGGATCGTCGAGATCGACGGGATGAACCAGTCGGTAGCGGCCGCCACCGAGGAACAGACCGCCGTGGTGGAAACCCTCAACGTCGACATCAACCAGATCAACCTGCTGAACCAGCAGGGCGTGGCCAACCTCAACGAAACCTTGAAGGATTGCGACGCCTTGTCTCAACAGGCCAACCGCCTGAAGCAGTTGGTCGACAGTTTCAAAATCTGATCGATGAACACACAGGAGCGAGCCTGCT
>NZ_JACARS010000039.1:0-11403 GCF_013386485.1 Pseudomonas sp. P7758
ACGCTGGCCGAACGCAGGTAGCACGGGGCAGGGACGCCCTGTCGCGGCGGCCCGCTTCGTGCTGCCGGAGTGAGGGCACACCGAGCCTGAGCGAGGTGCCGAGTGGTGGGGTACTTTTGGGCTCCTTTCAAAATTGACCCGCTGTAAGAGCGGAACCCATACCAGCCAACACCCAGAAAACGGATATGCCCCCCAACGCTACTGCAAGTTGACAAACAATCCCCCGTCTACCAACAGCGAAGCTCCGGTCACATACCGCGCCATGTCCGAGGCTAGGAACACGATGGGCCCCGCGACGTCGTCAGGTTCACCCAGGCGCCCCAACGGCGTGCGCGAAGTCATGTACGTCAGCTTCTCCTCGTCGGCCAAGTCTTCCTTGTTGATATCGGTGGCAATCGTTCCCGGCAGCACCGAGTTGCAGCGAATACCATACGGCCCCAACGCAATCGCACAGGACTGCATCAACGAGTGCAGCCCGGCCTTGGTCGGCGTGTAGTGCGTCTGCATCCCGCCACCCACCAGCGCACTGATGGAACTGACGGCGATGATCGCGCCGCCCTTGCCCTGGTTTTTCATCTGGTTTGCCGCCGCTTGCACGGCGAAGTAGGCGCCGTTGAGGTTGGTGTTGACCGTCTTCAGGTACACCTCACGCGGCATGTCGAGAAACGAGTGGAACGGACAAATCCCGGCGTTGTTGACGAACACATCCACACTGCCGAATGCCTTGAGCGCGCCGGCCACCAGTTTGTCGCCGGTGTCCGGATCAGCCGCATCGCCGCCCACCTCCACCGCTTGGCCGCCGAACGCCTTGATTTCCTCGATCAACGAAAACGCCGCTTCAGTGCCTTGGCCGCTACCACTGTGGCCGATGACCACACGGGCACCCTGGCGTGCACATTCCCTGGCGGCGGCGCGGCCGATTCCACGGGAGGCGCCAGTAATAATCACGGTTTTGTCTGCAAGTAACATAAGTGAACTCCTGAAAAAAAGCGGCCTCAGCCGAGATAGTTGCCGTAACCGACCATGGCAATGGCACCGAGAATCACCGCGATACCCGCGGCCAATACGCCTTTGTTGGTGGCGCTGGTGCCCTGCCATTCGCGGAAATACAGGCCCCAGCAGTTGGATACGATGATGATGAAAGACATGTGCAACACCCACGAACTGGCGTCGTTCTGCAGGCGGCTTTCGCCCATGCCGTAGAAGAAAAACTGCAGGAACCACAGGGTGCCGGCACACGCCACCAACAGGTAGTTGCCAAGCAGCGGAGTGCTGCGGTCGGTGTAGTTGTGGAACGTGCGGTTGCGCCAGTTCAGCCACAGGCACCAGAGGCCGTTGGTGGTCAGGCCACCCCACATGATCACCATGAAGGTCACGTTGTTCTGGAACAGGCTGTTGGCGCCATGCTCGACAGCCGCGGCAGCCAGTGGGCGCCCGGCTGAAATACCGTAGCTGAAGCACGCGCTCAGCACCCCGGAGATCACCGCAACCAGCATGCCCTTGGCCACCGAAAACTCGCTGATGCTGGCGAATTTCACCGCTTCCGGCACTTCTCGTTCCTTGATCAGCCCGGCCTTGCCGCACACGGCGATGCCCACCAGCGATACCGCCACGCCCCACAGCACCCAATGCCCGCCCTGGGAGGCGAGCATTGAGGTCAGGGTGCCTTCGGTGGCGTCGGTGAACAGGTCGCGATACAGCGCCGGCATCAAGGCGCCAAGGGCCGAGGTCAGGCCCAGTACCAGCGACATGCCCAGGGACAGCCCGAGGTAGCGCATGGTCAGGCCGAAGGTCAGCCCGCCGATGCCCCAGAGCACGCCGAACAGGTAGGTCCAGAGCAAGGTGCTGCTGTCGGCCTGGCGCAGGATGTCGGCCCAGCCGGGCACGGTCAGTTGCGCGGCAATCAGCGGCACGATCAGCCATGACACCAGGCCGCCGGTGATCCAGTAGCTTTCCCAGGCCCAGCCGCGGACTTTCTTGTAGGGGATGTAGAAGCTGCCGGAGGCGAAGCCGCCGATGAAGTGCAGAATCACACCGAAGAGAATGATTTCCACGTAGTCGAATCCTTTTTTATTGTTGTGGTAGCGCGCTGTTTCAGCCTGGGGTAAGGCTGAACATCGGGATTAAATCCACGCTGACGGGCGAGGCGTCCGGCTGGCTGGGCATGATGTCTTGCATGTACTGCCACCACCGTTGCATAAGCTCGGTGCCCGGCAGTGCGTCGAGCCCGTGCCGCTCTTCGTGGGTCATCACGGCGAACAAGGCGTTGCTGGCCTCGTCGAGGAAGATCCGGTAGTCCACCACGCCGGCATCACGCAGGGCCTGGGCCAGTTCGGGCCAGATCTCATCGTGGCGTCGACGGTACTCGGCGTGCTGACCGGGGTTGAGGTTCATGCGAAAGGCTCGGGTCTGCATTACTTGCCTCCGTGGGGTGGCGTAGGACTGTAGATGCGCACCGCGTTGTGCAGGAAAAACTTGCCCTGTACGTCCTCGGGTTTGCCCGCCATGCAGGCTTTCACCAGGCCCAGGGTGGTGGCGAAACTGGCCAGGTGATCGCTGTTGGGCCAGTCGCTGCCGAAGAAGCAACGGTCTTCGCCAAAGGCTTCCCACAGCACGGCCAGGCGGTCGTTGTAGAACGCCGGGTCAAGGATCAGACCCTGCGGGCCGACCTGGGGGATTTCCGCCAGTTTGGCAAATACATTCGGCCGCTCTGCCAGGCGCATCAGGTCGGCGTGATACGCGGATTCTTCGCCGGCGGGCACGCTGGCATTGGGCAGGTGATCGACGATGATGCGCAGCTCGGGCAAGGCATCGCTCAAATGCAGCAGCCCTTTGATCAAGCGCGGATTGGGGTTGGCGCTGTCCAGGCCACGCCCGTATTCGGCGAGGCGGCGCAGGCCTTCGATAAAGCCGGGGCGCTTCTGGTCGTCTGGCAAATCGCGGTCCCACAGGTTGCCGTAGCGCAAACCGAGGAACAGCGGTTCATGGGCCAAGGCATCGAGGTCTGCCGCAAAGTCGCCGTGCAGCGGGTCAAGGTTGCCGACGAAACCGAGCATGCGCAGGTCGCTGCGCAGGGTCTCCAGCAACCAGCGGTTGTCGTCGCGCCACGGGCTGGCTTCCACGGCAATCGCGCCGATCACGTTATGTTCGCCTGCCAGCGGCCAATAATCCGCCGGCAAATGTGCGGCATACAGCGCGTTTCCCGGCTCGGGCCAGGGAATACCCTGGGGGCGGCGCGGGTCGAACAGGTGCAAATGGCTGTCGATGATCGGCCCGCTGTAAGGGGTAAGGGGCATAGCGCAATCCTTCGGAACAATGGATGGGGAAGGGCCCGCACGCTACCGCGCCAAGGCCCGTTGCACCACTTCAGCTCTGCAAGTACACCGCATGGGTGTGGGTGTACTCGTACAGGCCGTGCTTGCCATCGGCGCCGCCGATCCCGGATTTACGCACGCCGGCATGAAAGCCTTGCATCGCCTCGAAGTTCTCGCGGTTGACGTAGGTTTCGCCGAACGACAATTCGCGCACCGCCTGCATCGCCTTGCCCAGGTCGCGGGTGTAGATCGAGGAGGTCAGGCCGTAGTCGCAGTCGTTGGCCATGGCGATGGCCTCATCCAGGTCGTCGACAATCTGGATCGGCAGCACCGGGCCAAAAATTTCTTCGCGCATGATTTCCATGTCGGCGTGGCAACCGGCCAATACCGTCGGCTGGAAGTGAAAGCCCTGGCCCAGGTCGGCGATCTGTCCACCGGTGACCAGCGATGCACCCTGGCTCAAGGCGGTGCGTACCTTGCGATTGACGCTGTCCAGGCCTTGGCGGTTGATTAGCGGGCCCATCTCCACATCGGCCTGGGCGATGGGGTCGCCGTAGCGGGTGGCGGCCATCGCGGCGCTGATGCGCTCGATAAACTGGTCGGCCACCTTGCGCTCCACGTACACCCGTTCGGCGCAGTTGCACACCTGGCCGCTGTTGATGATCCGCGAGTCGCGAATGGCGTTTACCGCGAGGTCCAGGTCGGCATCGGCGAGGACGATGGCAGGTGCCTTGCCACCCAGCTCGAGGTTGAGCTTGGTGATATGGGGGGCGGCGGCAGCCATGATCCGCGAGCCGGTGGCGACGCTGCCGGTGAAGCTGATCATGTCCACGCCCTTATGGGCGGTGAGGGCGCCACCGACGCGGCCATCGCCGCAGACCACATTGAATACCCCGGCCGGCAGGTCGGTCTCGGCCACCAGTTTGGCGAACTCGAAGCAGTTGTTCGGCGTTTCTTCGCTGGGTTTGATCACGATGGTGTTGCCGGTGAGCAACGCCGGGGCCATCTTGCGGGCGATCAAAAAGAACGGGAAGTTCCACGGCAGGATGCCGGCCACCACACCCAGGGGTTTGCGGAACAGGAAGATATTTTCATTGGGGCGGTCGCTGGTGATGATCTCGCCTTCAATGCGGCGCGCCCACTCGGCCATGTAGTCGAGGTAGTCGGCGGTGAAGTTGACTTCCACTTCCGCCAGGCCGCTGACTTTGCCTTGCTCCAGGGTGATGGTGCGCGCCAGGTGGGCGACGTTTTCCCGCAGCTTGGCGGCGATGCGGCGCAAGTGCCCGGCACGTTCGATCGCCGGTTTGCGCGCCCAGTCTTTTTGCGCATGATGTGCGGCAGCCAAGGCTTGGTCGATGTCTTCGGAGGTGGACGCCGGGACCTTCGACAGCAGGACGCCGGTAGCCGGGTTCAACACATCCAGGTGGGCATCGCTCGGGGTAAAGCGGCCGTTGATGAAGTTCTGGTAGACCGGTACGGATGACATGCTTGGCTCCTCAGTAGGTACGTGACGGCGCCTTGGCGTCGGCGGCTGGGCGATAGCGGGCCAGGGTCGACATGGCACCCTGGCGCAGCAGGCTGATGTCGATGGCCACCGCAATGAACTGGCAGCCCCAGGCTTGATAGCGGCGGGCGTCGTCTTCGTTGGGCGCGAGAATGCCGCAGGCCTTGCCGGCCGCCAGCGTGGCATTGACCGCGTACTGGATGCGCTCCTGTACCTCGGGGTGCCCGGGATTGCCGGCGTGACCGAGGCCGATGGACAGGTCGGCGGGGCCTATAAACACCGCGTCCACGCCTTCCACCGCCGCAATCGCCGCGACGTTTTCAACGCCGAGACGCGACTCCACCTGCACGATCAGGCACAGCTGTTCATGGGCGGTGTTGAGGTAATCCGACACGCCGTCCCAGCGGGTGGCGCGGGTCAAGCCGCCACCAACGCCACGAATACCGTGGGGCGGATAACGCATCGCGCGCACCAGGGCCTGGGCTTGCTCGGCGGTTTCGACCATCGGGATCATCAGCGTCTGGGCGCCGACGTCCAGCAGTTGCTTGATCAGGTTGGCGTCGCTGCTTACCGCGCGTACCACCGGGGCGGTGGTGTAGGGAGCCACGGCCTGGAGCTGGTTGAGCACGCTGGGCACGGTGTTGGGGGCGTGTTCGCCGTCAATCAGCATCCAGTCATAACCGGTGCTGGCGACGATCTCGGCGGCATAGGCGGTGGCGAAGCCGGCCCAGATCCCGTATTGCGCGGCGTCTTTACGCAGCGCGGCCTTGAAAGCGTTGTGGGGCATGTTCATGGCAGGAATCCTCAGCGGTTATACGGACGATGCAGTTGGCAATCGGGGTTGAGGTCCACGCCAAACCCGGGCTTGTCGAGCACCGACAGGCGCATGCGGCCATTCACCGGCACCGGCTCACCGAGCAGTTGCGGGTGGAACATCGGCACCACCTCATCGGCCTTGGGCGCCATCATCAGGAACTCGGCGAACGGGCTGTTATGGCGGGTGGCGACGAAGTGGTAGCTGTAGACCGACGAGCCGTGAGGCACCACCAGCGCATTATGGGCGTCGGCCAGGGCCGAGATTTTCACCAGCTCGGTGAGGCCGCCGCACCAGCCCACATCCGGCTGGATAATGTCGCAGCAACCCATCTCCAGCAGCATGCGAAAGCCCCAACGGGTAGCCTCGTGTTCGCCGGTGGTGACCAACATGCCTTTGGGCACGTTGTTGCGCAGGGCGGCATAGCCCCAGTAGTCGTCGGGCGACAGCGCTTCTTCAATCCATTTCAGGCCGTATTCATGGGCGCCGATCGCCAGTTTGGTGGCGTAGTTCAGGTCCAGGCTCATCCAGCAATCGAGCATCAGCCAGAAGTCCGGACCGACCCGTTCGCGCATGGTCGCCAGTTCCTCGAGGTTTTTGCGCAGGCCTTCTTCGCCTTCCGACGGGCTGTAGTGCAGGGGCATCTTGCCGCCGATAAAGCCCATCTTCTGTGCGAGGTCCGGGCGGGCGCCGGTGGCGTAGAACTGCAATTCGTCACGCACCGCGCCGCCGAGCAACTGGTGCACCGGCTCCTGGCGGATTTTGCCGAGCAGGTCCCACAGCGCCAGGTCGACACCGGAGATCGTGTTGATCACCAGGCCCTTGCGGCCGTAGTACAGGGTGGACTGGTACATCTGGTCCCAGATTTTTTCGATATCGGTGACGCGGGCGCCTTCCAGGAAGCGCGCCAGGTGCTTCTCGACGATATAGGCGGCGGGCTCGCCACCGGTGGTCACGGCGAACCCGACGGTGCCGTTGCTGGCCTCGATTTCGACCACGAGCGTGCCGAGTACGTTGATCCCGAAACTGCGGCGACTCTGGCGGTACTCGGGGTATTTGCTCATGGGGGTGCTGATGTGATCGTCGATCCAGTGGCCGTCTGCCTGGTCGTGGTAGTCCGCGCCGCCGCCGCGCAGGACAAAGGCGCGCACGTGCTTGATTGTGAGATTGCCCATGGTGTGACTCCTTGATTAAACAGTGGCCGGCGTGTTCGTCGCTTTATGGCCTGGGGAATGGATACCGAGTACCAGCAAGGCTGCGACTACAGTGGTGGCGGACAGCAGGTAAAGGCCGGCCGCAGGGGAGTGAAAGGCGGTTTCTGCCCAGTTCTTCAGCACCGGGGCGATAAAACCGCCGAGGGCGCCGAAGGAGTTGATCAGGGCGATGCTGGCGGCCGCTGCGCTGCCGGCCAGGTAGCTGGACGGGAAGGTCCAGAACACCGGTTGCACGGCGATAAAGCCCGAGGCGGCAAAGCACAGGGCGAGCATGCCCAGCAGCGGGTTGGCAAAGGTCACCGAGCAGGCGATCCCGGCGGCGGCCATCAACAGGGTCAGGGACGCGGTTTTGCGGCGCTCGCCGGTGCGGTCGGAATAGCCGGGAATCCACCACGCGGCGAACAGCGCGCAGACCCAGGGAATCGCCGAGACCAGGCCCACCATCAAGCCGACCCTGGTCCCCAGCAGCCCACCGACCTGGGTTGGCAAGTAGAACACCACGCCGTAAACGCTGGCCTGGATCAACATGTACACCAGGCACAGGTACAGCACGCTGGGCTGGCACAGCACAGTGAGCAGGCTACGGCCGTGAGAGGTTTTGTGCTGGTCTTCGCGGTCGAGCAGGTCCTGGATCTGGCGGCGCTCTGCAACGCTCAGCCATTTGGCATCGGCGGGGCGGTTGTCCAGGTACCAGTAGGCCCAGATGCCAACCGCGGTGGCCATCAGGCCTTCCACCGCGAACAGCCATTGCCAGCCGTGCAGCCCAGAGAACCCGTCCAGCTCCAACAACAGGCCCGAGAGCGGGCTGCCGAAGATGAAGGCCAGGGGCGCGCCAAAGTAAAAGAAACCCATGGCCTTGCCGCGCACGGCAGAGGGGAACCAGTAGGTGAGGTAGAGAATCACCCCGGGGAAAAATCCGGCTTCGGCCACGCCCAGCAGGAAGCGCAACAGGTAGAAGCTGGTTTCGTTATGGGCAAACATCATGGCGGCGGACACCAGGCCCCAACTGACCATGATCCGGCACATCCACAGGCGGGCACCGACGCGATGCATGATCAGGTTGCTCGGCACTTCCAGCAGCGCATAGCCGACAAAAAACACCCCGGCGCCAAAGGCGAAGGCGGCATCACTGAGGCCGGTGTCGGCCTGGAAGGCTTGCTTGGCGAACCCGACGTTGGCGCGGTCGAGGAAGGCCATGATGTACATCAACAGCAGAAAGGGCAGCAGCCGCCAGGAAATCTTGGCGAGCAAGGACGCAGGCAGGGTCTTCATTGTTCAGTCCAGTTGTTTTGTTCTTATGGGAAGGACTGTACGGCGCTCCATCTATACGCTACAAATCGAATCTCGCTTACAACTGATAACCTCAGGGTATCGATAACAAGGAAAAAAATGAGTAGTCCCGCAATCTCCCGCAGCCTGTTCAACCGACTGCGCTACAAGCATCTGCATATGCTGGTGGCCTTGAGTTCCAGCCAGAACCTGCACCGTGCGTCCCAAAGCCTGAACATGTCGCAGCCGGCGGCGACGCGCATGTTGCGCGAGATCGAGGATATGTTTGCCTGTGACCTGTTCGAGCGCCTGCCCCGGGGCATGCGCCCGACGGCACTGGGCAAGGAATTGATCCGCTTTGCCGAGTCGGCGCTGAGTGGCCTCGACCGCTGCGCCGAGGAACTGATGATGCGCCAGCAGGGCGGCTACGGGTATTTGTCGATCGGCACCATCATGGGCGCGGCGCCGGACCTTGTGATGGACTCCATTGCGCAGATCAAAACCCTCAACCCGCAGATGCGCATTCGCATCATGGGCGATACCAGCGACCAGGTGATCCAGTTGCTGGAGCAAGGCCGCATCGACCTAGCCATCGCCCGGCGCAACGCCGCCACCGACAGTGAGCATTACACCTTTGAGCCCCTGGGCAACGAACGCATGCTGGTGGTGGTGCACGCCGGCCACCCCCTGGCCCAGCGCGAGCATCTGCCGCTGGCGGAACTGGTCAGTGACTGGCCGTGGATTCTGCAACCGCAAACCAGCCCGGCGCGCATTGGTTTTGATGAAGCATTGCAACACCTGGCCTTGCCGCAGCCGGCGGACATTATCGAGTGCAGTTCGGTGTATTCCATGCAGCAACTGATTCAACTCACCGACGCGATCATGGTGCTCTCGGAAAGCGCCCTGCGGGATTACTTGAAAATGGGCCTCGTGGTGGCCTTGCCGGTGGTGCTGGAGGTGCAACTGGCACCGTTCGGGATGCTGCTGCGCAAGGGCGACCCGGTGAGCCGCGAGTTGGGGTTGTTTATCGACATGCTCAGGCAAAAGGCCGCAATGCTTTAAACATCGTGTGCAAAAGAACGTGGTACGCCGGCAGGTTATTAAATAGAATGAATCTCATTTGAGACTGGCTCGCGCCGCGCAGGTTACTTGCCATGAATGATGCTGTAGTGCCGACGCACCTCGCTGAACCCAGCCTTCACACGTTGTACCGCGACCACCGCAGCTGGCTCGAAAGCTGGCTGCGGCGCCGATTGGGCAACGCCTGGGATGCGGCCGACCTGAGTCAGGACACGTTCCTGCGGGTGCTGGCCAGCGCGCAGCCGATTGCGCAATTGCAGGAGCCCCGGGCCTATCTGGTGACGGTGGGCAAGCGCTTGCTGGTGAATTTTCACCAGCGGCGCAGTCTGGAACAGGCGTATCTCAATGCGTTGATGCAGTTGCCGGAGGCTTGCGTGCCGTCGCCGGAGCAACGCTGGTTGCTGCTGGAAACCCTACAAGCCCTGGATGAATTGCTCGACGGTTTGCCGGCGGTAGTGCGCCGCGCGTTTCTTTGGAGCCAGCTGGAAGGACTCGGCTATCGGGAGATTGCCGAGCGGCTCAAGGTGTCCGAGCGTACGGTCAAGCGCTACATGGCCCAGGCTTACGAGCATTGCCTGCTGGTGGAACTGTGAGCCGTGCTGCGCCGGATCTCGCCCGGGCGGCGGCGCAGTGGCTGGCGTTGCTGGAATCCGGCAGCGCCACCGAACGTGATCACGCCCGCCTGCAGCAGTGGCGTGACAGCCATCCCCAGCATGAGCAGATCTGGCAAAAAGCCCAATCGCTGCGCCAGCGGTTTACCGACTTGCCGCCAGCGCTGGCCATGGCCAGCCTCGATCGACCGCAACCGGGACGGCGTGCAGTACTCAAGCGTGCCTTGGGCGTCGCCGCGTTGTTGCCAACCGCGTGGTTGCTCAGCCGGCAATTGCCTATCGACGTGTGGCGCGCCGACCTGCACACCGCTACTGGCGAACGCAAGCGAGTGCCGCTGTTGGATGGCAGCAGCCTGCAACTGAATACCGCGAGCGCGGTGGACGTGGATACGGCCCGGCGCCGTGTGACGCTGGTGGAAGGGGAGATGGCGTTGACGGTGCCGGGGGCTGGTGCGCTGACGGTGCAGACGCGTTATGGCCAGGTGATCGTCAGCCAGGCTGAAGTGTGTGTGCGGCAGTTGTCTTCCGGGTGTTTGGTGTCGGTGTTGAAGGGCGCGGTGCAGGTGCAGGACCTGCGTGGGCAAGTGGCGACATTGCAGGGGGGGCAGCAGGCACGGTTGCAGGCGTCGGGGATGGGCGCTGCGGTGGGGTTTGATGTGTTGCAATTGGGTTGGCGCGACGGTGTGCTGACTGCGCAGAACCAGCTCTTGGGTGATTTTTTGCGGGAGCTGGAGCGGTATCGGCCGGGTGTGCTGCGCTGGGACCCGAGCCTTGAAGCGCTGCGGGTCACTGGGAGTTTTCAGTTGGCTGATACCAATCGAATTCTTGCGTTGCTGGCGTCGACGATGCCGCTGCAAGTGCAGTCCCGTACGCAGTATTGGGTGACGTTGACGCCGCGTAAATCGGCTGCTTGATGCGATCCTTGTGGGAGCGGGCTTGCTCGCGAAGAACCTGAGAGCTCCGCGTTNNCGCTTTAGCTTTTGATTTTGGGCGGACTCAACACGTGCCTTTCAGATCACATGCGCCCGTTGCAGCTCAGTCAACGCCAGTGCCTTGAGCCGCGCCAACAGCGGATCCCGCCGATCCCGCGGATGCACCAGCTCCACCGCCAGCTCCTGGCGAATACTGCTCGGCCGGTTATCCATCACCAACACCCGGTCACTCAGGTACAGCGCCTCGTCCACATCGTGAGTCACCAGCAGCAGGGCGATCCCGTGGTGCTCGGCCAATTGCAGCAGCAGGTCCTGCAGCTTCATGCGGGTAAACGCATCCACCGCGCTGAACGGTTCGTCCAGCAACAGCACCTGCGGCCGTGAATACAGCCCGCGAGCAATCGCCACCCGTTGCGCCATCCCGCCAGACAACGCCTTGGGCAACGCCTGGCCAAAACCCGTAAGCCCAACCTCATCGATCAACTGCGCGACCCAGGCCTTGTCATAGCCAACGTCATCGCTGAAACCAATGTTTTGCTCCACCGTCAGCCACGGCATCAGGCGTGGCTCCTGAAATACAAACGCGACCTCACCACCGCCTTGCAGCAGTTCCCCCTGATAGTCCTTTTCCAGCCCGGCGACGATCCGCAGCAAGGTGCTTTTGC
>NZ_JACARS010000299.1:0-338 GCF_013386485.1 Pseudomonas sp. P7758
GCGCTGGCGTGTTCCGAGGGCTTGATCACCACCGTGTTGCCGATGGCCAGGCACGGTGCGAGGGTGCCGGTGAGCAGCATCAGCGGCGAGTTCCACGGGGTGATCATGCCGACCACGCCCAACGGCTCGCGGCTGCTGTAGTTGAGCTGGTTGAGCTTGTTGACCGGGATCACCTCGCCTTGCAGCTTGTCGGCCATGCCGGCGAAGTAGACGTAGGCATCGGGCAGGGCGCTCATTTGCGCGCGCATTTCCCGCAGCAGCTTGCCGTTGTCGCGGGTTTCCAGCAGCGCCAGTTCTTCGGCGTGCTCGGCCACCAGCTGGGCCAGGCGATACAACAA
>NZ_JACARS010000300.1:0-493 GCF_013386485.1 Pseudomonas sp. P7758
CGAGAAGATGCCTGGGCTGGCGGTCAGGATCACGACGCGGGTCATGGTCTGCCATGGCGTGGCGCCCAGGGCCAGGGAGCCCAGGGTCAGGCCGCGCGGCACGCTGAACACGGCGTCTTCGGCGATGGAGTAGATGTTCGGGATCACCGCGAAACCCATGGCCAGGCCGACTACCAGGGCGTTGCGCTGGTCGTAGGTGATGCCCAGGTCGTGGGAGATCCACATGCGCATGTCGCCGCCGAAGAACCAGGTTTCCAGGTACGGGCTCATGTACAACGAGAGCCAGCCCACAAACAGGATGACCGGGATCAGGATCGCGCTTTCCCAGCCATCCGGGACCCGCAGGCGGATCGACTCAGGCAGGCGGCTGAAGACGAAGCCGGCCACCAGGATGCCAATCGGCAGCAGCATCAGCAGGCTGAAAATCCCCGGCAGGTGCCCTTCGACATACGGCGCCAGGAACAGGCCGGCGAAGAAGCCGAGGATCACCGTC
>NZ_JACARS010000301.1:0-312 GCF_013386485.1 Pseudomonas sp. P7758
GCTCTAACCAACTGAGCTACAGACCCAATTTCGGGCTGCTTCTTTATCGTCTTCTTCAATGAATCAAGCAATTCGTGTGGGAACTTATGGAGCAGCTGATGTCGTCGATTAAGGAGGTGATCCAGCCGCAGGTTCCCCTACGGCTACCTTGTTACGACTTCACCCCAGTCATGAATCACACCGTGGTAACCGTCCCCCCGAAGGTTAGACTAGCTACTTCTGGTGCAACCCACTCCCATGGTGTGACGGGCGGTGTGTACAAGGCCCGGGAACGTATTCACCGCGACATTCTGATTCGCGATTACTAGCGAT
>NZ_JACARS010000302.1:0-360 GCF_013386485.1 Pseudomonas sp. P7758
GGTAATGGTCGAGGAGTTGGTCAAGGGTTACGCCGCGTTCAGTCGAGGGTTGAGCCTGGAACTGCCAGCGTTGCCGATTCAATACAGCGACTACGCCATCTGGCAGCGGCACTGGATGGAGGCCGGCGAGCGGGAGCGGCAGTTGCAATACTGGACCGCGCAACTGGGCGGCGAGCAGCCGGTGCTTGAGCTCCCGACTGACGTTGCGCGCCCGGCCGTGATGAGCTATCGCGGTGCCCGGCTGGAGTTGGATATCGACACCGCGCTGGCCTGCGGCCTCAAGCAGATGGCCCAGCGCGAAGGGGTCAGTCTGTTCATGATCCTGCTGGCCTCCTACCAGGCCTTGCTGCATCGCTACAG
>NZ_JACARS010000004.1:0-41887 GCF_013386485.1 Pseudomonas sp. P7758
CGAATACGGTGTGTCAGCCACTGAATATATTGACTGACACACCGCATTCGCGAGCAAGCCCGCTCCCACATTGGGTCCGCGGATTACTCAGGAATACGCAGCGTCTGCCCTGGGTAGATTTTGTCCGGATGGGACAGCAGCGGCTTGTTGGCTTCGAAGATTTTGTTGTACTGGTTGGCGTTGCCATACACCGCCAGCGAAATCGCACTCAGGGTGTCGCCCTTTTTCACCACGACAAAGCGGGCCGCCGCGACAGCAGGACCGGAAACAGTGATCTGGTCATCAACACTCGCAACGCCGGCGATGTTGCCCAGCGCCAGCAATATCTTCTCTTTCTCTTCCTGGCTGGCGACTTCACCTGTCACGGTCACCTTGTCACCGTCGACGGTGGTTTGCACATTGGGGTTACCCAATCCAACCTTGGCCACGTGCTCTTTTAACTGCTCGCTCGCGTTGGCATTACCCGGTGTCAACAGGTCAATCAACTTCTCGCCTGCTTCCTTAACAAAGCTTAAAAGACTCATGGTGCGCTCTCCTTGGGATTTAATTTCCAGATGCCAAAGACTAGACCAGTCCTACAGAATTGGGTTCCAGCCTGACCAAAGACCCAAACACGCTAGAATCCCACCGCATTGGAATAAGCCCGGAGCGAAGATGGACATCAAACAGCTGAAATTCCTCATCGCCCTCGACGAAACCCGTCACTTCGGCCAGGCGGCGGCGCGCTGCCATATCACCCAGCCGACCCTGTCGATGCGCCTGCGCAGCCTGGAGGAAGAGCTGCAGTTGCCGCTGGTCAATCGCGGGCAGCGCTTCGAAGGCTTTACCGCCCCCGGCGAACGCGTGCTGGCCTGGGCACGCACGGTGCTGGCGGCCTATGACGGCTTGCAGGCCGAGGCCGCTGCGTGTCGCGGCAACCTGGTAGGCACGTTGCGCCTGGGGGTGGTGCCGTTGTCGAGCTTCGATCCGCTGGCGTTGATGCAGAAGCTGCACAAGGAACACCCCAGCCTGCGCTTTGAGTTGTCCGCGTTAAGCTCCGAGCAAATCCTTGAACAACTTGCCAGCAACCGCCTGGACCTCGGTGTGTCGTACCTCGAGCGCCTGGACGCCGAGCGTTTCGACTCCCTGGCCCTGGGCGAAACCCGCATGGGCCTGCTGTACGACCAACGGTTCTTCAGCTTCGGCGACAAGCCCCTGAGTTGGGAGGCGCTGATCGAACTGCCCTTGGGCATGCTCACCAGCGGCATGCACTTTCGCCAGTCCATCGACCATAACTTCCACAGCCGTGGCCTCAACCCGCAGCCGCTGTTGCAGACCGATGCCGTCCATCAATTGTTACAAGCGGTGCACGGCGGCCTGTGTTGCGCGGTGATGCCACTGGACGGCGGCCTCGACGCCCTCACCGAGCACCTGCGTCTGCAACCCATTGAAGACGCTCACACTTTGGCTCGCCTGGGGTTGATCATGCGCCGCAGTGCACCCCGTTCGGCCTTGGCGGAAGCGTGTTTTGCGCTGTATCAGAAATCGCTGATCGAGACTTGATCGACGGCATCTATCGGTAGATCAGTACTGACGATTAGACGCGACCCTTTGTCGCGCCTAGTCTTACAGCTGAATACTCCCGGTGGTAATGCCCAATGAACGCCCAGCGCCCAGTCTGCGCGGCGCCCGCCCTCGAAACGCCCGCGCCCGCCGCCAGCCAGAGCTACCAGTTTTGTAATCTCGAACACACCGAATCGGCCAGCACCGCGCTTGCCGAGGAAGTTGCGTTGGCGATTGCCTATAACGACATCAGCCAGGCGGTGATGCTGGTGACGCCGACCGACCTTGAAGACTTTATCGTCGGATTCAGCATCGGTAGCGGCATTATCGAAGACGTTAGCGACATTTATGACCTGAAAATCAGCGGTTCGGGCTCGACCCAATACGCTCAGGTGCAGATTTCCAGCCGCGCGTTCTGGAATATGAAGCAGCAGCGCCGGCAACTCGCCGGCACCAGTGGCTGTGGGCTGTGCGGCGTAGAAGCCGTGGAGCAGGCGCTGCCCAACCTCAAGGTGTTGCCCGGCGCGCCGTTGCCGCCTGCCGAATGGCTGGATGGCCTGCGCCAGCGCATCAGCGCGTTCCAACCGCTGGGCCAGTACAGCGGCGCGGTGCATGCGGCGGTGTTCATGAACAACCAGGGCGAATTGCTGCTGGGCCGTGAAGACATCGGCCGGCATAACGCCCTCGACAAGCTGATCGGTGCGCTGATCCGCCAAAAGATTCCGACCGACGGCGGCCTGGCGATTGTTACCAGTCGCTGCAGCCTCGAACTGATCCAGAAAGTCCTGCGTGCGGGCATCCAGACCCTGGTCAGCCTGTCGTCGCCCACCGGCCTGGCCCTGCAATGGGCTCGCCGGCACAACCTCAATCTCATCCACCTGCCGCAGAAAAGTGCGCCGCGGGTCTATAGCCCTGCGATGGAGAATCAAGCGTGAGTAATCATCATCAAGCCGACGACAAACCCACCCCGCGCTACAAGCCCTATAAAGGCCCGGCGGGTGGTTGGGGCGCACTGATCAGCGTGGCGCAAGCCTGGCTGACCAGCGACAACGCGCTGAAAAACATCCGCATGATGCTCAAGACCAACCAGAACGGCGGCTTCGACTGCCCGGGCTGCGCCTGGGGCGACTCGCCGGAAAGCGGCATGGTCAAGTTCTGCGAGAACGGTGCCAAGGCGGTCAACTGGGAAGCCACCAAGCGCCGGGTCGACGCGGCATTCTTCGCCAAGCACAGCGTCAGCGCGCTGCTGGAGCAGAGCGACTACTGGCTGGAGTACCAGGGCCGCCTGACCGAGCCGATGAGCTACGACGCCGAAACCGACCGTTACAAACCCATCAGCTGGGAATCGGCTTTCGACTTGATCGGCAAGCACCTCAATGCGCTGCCAAACCCGGACATGGCCGAGTTCTATACCTCGGGCCGGGCCAGCAACGAAGCGGCTTACCTGTATCAACTGTTTGTGCGCGCCTACGGCACCAACAACTTCCCGGACTGCTCGAACATGTGCCACGAAGCCAGCGGCGTCGCCCTGGCGCAAAGCGTGGGCGTGGGCAAAGGCACCGTGACCTTCGATGACTTCGAGCATGCGGACGCGATTTTCGTCTGGGGCCAGAACCCCGGCACCAACCACCCACGCATGCTGGAGCCACTGCGCGAAGCGGTAAAACGCGGCGCCCAGGTGGTGTGCATCAACCCGCTGAAAGAGCGTGGCCTGGAACGCTTCCAGCACCCGCAACACCCGCTGGAAATGCTCACCAACGGCGACAAGCCAACCAACACCGCCTACTTCCGCCCGGCGCTGGGAGGCGATATGGCCATCCTGCGGGGCATGGCCAAGTTCCTGCTGCTGTGGGAACGTCAGGCCCAGGCCGAAGGCAAGGAGGCCGTGTTCGACCACGACTTCCTCAACGAACACACCGCCAACGTGCTGGATTACCTGGGCAAGATCGACGACACCTCATGGGATGAAATCGTCGAGCAGTCCGGCCTGACCCTGGTAGAGATCGAGCAAGCGGCGCGCATGTACGCCAAAGGCAAGAACGTGATCATGTGCTGGGCGATGGGCATCACCCAGCATCGCCACTCGGTGCCGACCATCCAGGAAATCGCCAACCTGATGCTGCTGCGCGGCAACATCGGCCGCCCGGGCGCGGGCCTGTGCCCGGTGCGTGGCCACAGTAACGTGCAGGGCGACCGCACCATGGGCATCAATGAACGGCCACCGGTGGCGTTCCTCGATGCCCTGGAGCGTCGTTTCCAGTTCCAGGTGCCGCGCGATAACGGCCACAACGTGGTGGAAGCGATTCACGCCATGCTCGAAGGCCGCTCCAAGGTCTTTATCGGCCTGGGCGGCAACTTCGCCCAAGCCACGCCGGACAGCCCACGCACCTTTGAAGCACTGCGCAATTGCGACCTGACCGTACAGATCAGCACCAAGCTCAACCGCAGCCACCTGATGCATGGCAAGGACGCGCTGATCCTGCCATGCCTGGGCCGCACCGACATCGACATCCAGGCCGAAGGCCCGCAAGCCGTGACCGTTGAAGACTCGTTCAGCATGGTCCACGCCTCCAACGGCCAGCTGCAGCCGCTGTCGAAACAGATGAAATCCGAGCCTGCGATTCTGGCGGGCATTGCCGCCGCCACCCTGGGCAGCAAGCCGGTGGACTGGAACTGGCTGGTGGCCGATTACGACCGTATTCGCGACCTGATCGCCGACACCATTCCGGGCTTCAAGGACTTCAACGAGCGCCTGAAAAACCCGGGCGGTTTCTACCTGGGCAACTCGGCTGGCGCCCGTCGCTGGAACACCCCGTCGGGCCGCGCCAACTTCCGCCCGAACATCCTGCCCAAGGACCTGGTGCACGAACGCACCCGCAACACCGGGCAATTGCCGGACCTGATCATGCAGTCGATGCGCTCCCACGATCAGTACAACACCACCATCTATGGCCTGGACGACCGCTATCGCGGGGTCAAGGGCCAGCGGGATGTGTTGTTCGTCAACGAAGCCGACATCATCCGCCTGGGCTTCAAGCCGGGGCAGAAGGCTGACATCGTGTCGATCTGGGACGACGGCCGTGAGCGTCGGGTGAAGGGCTTTACCTTGCTGGCATTTGATATTCCGGCGGGGCAGGCTGCGGCTTATTACCCGGAAGTGAATCCGCTGGTGCCGCTGGAAAGCACGGGGGATGGCAGCCATACGCCAACGTCGAAGTTTGTGGCGATCCGCCTGGAAGCAGCGA
Organism: Pseudomonas sp. P7758; assembly: GCF_013386485.1. Taxonomy (NCBI): domain Bacteria; kingdom Pseudomonadati; phylum Pseudomonadota; class Gammaproteobacteria; order Pseudomonadales; family Pseudomonadaceae; genus Pseudomonas; species Pseudomonas sp. P7758. Next base: position 4,788 of record NZ_JACARS010000004.1, read on the forward strand.
GTGCGACCGGCTTGATCATGGCGAAGTCGGCCTAAGCGACACCTCGCCACAGACAGCACCCGAGTTTTTTACGGGCACAAAAAAGGCCGCTTTTGCATAAAAGCGGCCGTTCCGAAGTAACTAAAGACTCGCAAAACTCACTTAAGTTCCCCATACAAAACAGCAACTTAGAGAATTGTATACAACCCATACCACTGGTCGGGTTTCGATTGTCACCGTCTCGATACAACCTCAGGATCGCGCCGTCATCCTCTTGAGATTCCTCTATGAAGTTCTCCTCGATTCTCTTGTTGTCCCTTGGCCTGGTCAGTGGCGCAGCCATGGCCGGTGGCACCACCGAAGCCGGTGTGGGCGGCGCATTGGGCGGGGTTCTAGGTTCTGTCGTAGGTCAGCAGTTGGGCGGTAACACTGGTTCAGCCATCGGTGCGGCTCTTGGCGGCGCAGGCGGCAGTGCGGTGGGCGCAGACAAGCGCAGCCGCGGTGAAGCAGCCATTGGCGGCGCATTGGGCGCGGCCGGCGGCAACGTGGTGGGTCGCAGTGTCGGCGGCAGCACCGGCAGCCTGATCGGCGCAGCAGCCGGCGGTGGCGCCGGTGGTGCACTGGGCAACTACATGGGCAACAAGAGCGATGACGATGATCGTCGTTACCGTGGGCGCGATAACCGCCGCTATGACCGCGACGACCATCGCGGGCGCGGCCATGCTTATGGGCATCGCAAAAACAAGCATCACTATCGCCACCACCGGTAACACGCGAATCGAAAGAACAACGCGGGTTTAATGTGGGAGCGGCGGTGCGACGATTCGACTTGCTCGCGAAGGCGGTGGATCAGTCGCCGGATGTATTGGCTGATACAACGCCTTCGCGAGCAAGTCGAATCGTCGCACCGCCGCTCCCACATTGGATTTTCATTGCTTCGCAGATCGTATTCAGATCACCAATCGCTGTAACGCCTCGCGCAACATCCCCGGGATCGTCACCGGCTGGTTCGACGCCCGATCCACAAACACATGCACAAACCTCCCCGCAGCACAGGCATCTTCTTCTCCCGCCTTGAACACCGCCAACTCATACTGCACCGAACTGTTGCCCAACTTGCCCACCCGCAGGCCGATCTCGATGCGGTCCGGAAAGGCAATCGAGGCGAAGTAGTCGCACGCCGAACTCACCACAAACCCAACCACTTCGCCGTCATGAATATCCAACCCGCCCTGCTCGATCAGGTAGGTATTCACCGCGGTGTCGAAGAAGCTGTAGTAGGTGACGTTATTCACATGGCCATATACATCGTTGTCGTGCCAGCGCGTGATGATCGGCTGGAAGTGGCGGTAATCGGCGCGTTGTGGCATGGCGTTGGTCATCGGTAAAACCCGGGCAGGAGGAGGCTCTCTTGATACTGGGTTCAAGCACTACCCGCAAGCCTAGGTTGGGCTTTGCTCAATCGTTTGCTGGACGCACGCCATACGCTTGAGCGCTTGATCCGTCTCGGCCGATTGCTGCAGGCACTGGCGATAGGCGGTGATATAGGTCTCGACTGCAGCGCTGGCCTGCTGCGGCGTGACCCACGCCAGATACTCCACGAACGAACGCCGGCCGATCTGGAAGTGTTGGTAATCCAGCGGAAAATCCCAATAACCACCCCAGGTCAAAAAGCCGTGTTCGGCGAACAGGTCAATCACCTCTTCTGCCCGGCCAGGGCGCGCCGGCTTGCCGGGGCGGGCATCCAGGCGGTTAACGGCAGTCGCGGTACTTGCCCTGGGCTCAACAGTGGCCTGGCCGGTGAATTCACCTCGCGGGTTACGCCCGAACAAAACGAATGGGTTTTGCAGAGGGTTAAGGTCAATTGCGGCGCCATAGGCGTGCAGCGACCACCCCGAAGCGCCACTGACCTGGCGCCCATTAAAACCACTGGTATTGTTGCGGGCCATCGAGACCTTGTCGTTGCCTCGATAGGTTTCCAGCCTGACCGCCTGATGCACCGGGAACCGACGTTGCAGCAACTGCCTGAAGATCTCCTCCACATGGGGTGCGATGGCATCCAGCACCACGAGCTGCCCGTTGTTATGCAGCACTCCGCCAAAGTCCACATAGCTGAACGTCACCCGCGCCAGGCGTGCGCAGGGCAATGGATTGGCGGCGGTGATGGTGTTGCGAAGCTGCATCTGCCGACAGTCATTCACGCTCAACGGGATGACCGAGGCCAGCGTGCCTTGTGCGACCAGCAACCCGGCGAACAGCAAGACGCCGGGGACAACACCACGAGAAAAACCAAAAGCCATGGGCAATTCCTTTGCAGAAGAAGTGAAGCGTCAAACCTTCTCACCTGCGGGCACGGTCCGGCTGTCGGCGGCGTCTGCCACTGGAAGGGAAAGCGCGACCCTCCAGACCGGAAATCAGAGTGCCTCCAACCCTGCCTCCGCCCATTCACGAACCTCTGCATAGGGATACTCCTCCAGTACCGCGAAACCTGGAATCCCTCGTGCCTTCAGCTTGGTAAACAACGGTACGCTGAGACCGCATAAAAACCGTGTCAGCCGCTCCGCGCTTGGCAAGTCGCCGCTGTACTCATGGTGGCTGTGGATAAATTCACCGCACAGCGCGAGAAAGTTTTTATCCACAAGCGGCGGCAAGCTCGGCGGCGCCGGCAAGTGGGCGACGTTACCGTGGCACACCGAGCAGTGCCCGCACTGCCGGGGCGCGTTTTCATCGCCGAAATAGTGCGCCAGGCGGTAACCCAGGCACTCCTGTGTCGCGAACAGATCCAGCATGGCGTGAATTCGCGCCACCTCCGTCACCTCATGCTGCTTGAAGCCTGTGTATAACTCCGTGCTCAGCGCCTGTGGATCGAAGTCGGGATTCAGCAGGGCGTAAACCTCGGTCATCTGCCGGCTTTCCATCTCGATCAGGCCTTGTTCCTGAAAGTAATCCAGGGCCTTCACCACCCGGCTGCGCTCGGCCTGGTGCTGTTGATACAGCGCGTCGAAGTCCACCGTCGCCCAGGTTTTCGCCCGTTTGCAGACCTGGATAATCGCTGCGACAAACTGCTGCCGCTCGCCGGCAAAACGCGCCAGCAATGCCTCTGGTTCAATCAAATACTTGAAGCGGTATTCGGCATAAAACGCGTAGCGCGGCGCGATCACACCCTTGAGTTCAAGCTGCACGAGCAAGGTCTTCAGCGGTAGTTCACGGATGTTGCTGTGGTCCGACAGTGACCGGAGCATAAACTCCCACTGTCCATCGGCACGGACCGCCTGTATTTCCTCCAGGACTCGGCGAATACCTTCCCGTTCCGGCGTATCGCCGTACACAAAGTTTTCCAGGATATTCAGGCTGTCGCGGTTGGCCAGAACCAGACACTCAGACGGCTGCCCGTCACGCCCGGCGCGGCCGATTTCCTGGCTGTAGTTCTCGATGGATTTGGGCAGGTCGAAGTGCACCACGTTGCGGATATCGCTTTTGTCGATGCCCATGCCGAAGGCAATGGTGGCGACGATGCAGTTGGACTGCCCGCCCATGAATCGCTTCTGAATGGCTTCCCGCTTATCGTGAGCCAGGCCCGCGTGATAAGCCTCGGCCTGGATTCCATTGCGATTCAAATGCTCGGCAATCTGCTCTGCGGTTTTTTGCAGCGTGACGTAGACGATGCTTGGCTGATTGGCTCGCTCCTGCATCCACGTCACCAGGCGTCGTCGCTTGTCCTGGCCACTGACGGGCTCAACCAGCAGGTTGAGGTTGGAGCGGTAGAAGCCGGTGGTGATCACATCGTCAGGTGCAATGGCGAACTTGGCCTGCATGTCGGCGATCACCTTGGGCGTCGCCGTGGCGGTCAGCAGCAGCGCCTGGGGGATGCGGAACTGGCGTTGGTAATCCGGCAGCTTCAGGTAGTCCGGGCGAAAGTTATGGCCCCATTCGGAAATGCAGTGAGCCTCATCCACCACCAGCAGCGAGATCGGCACGCTTTGCAGGAAGTTGCGAAAGCGCTCGTTCTTCAAGCGCTCCACGGAAACCATCAGGATCTTCAGCTCGCCCGAACGCGCCCGGGCCATGACGTCATTGGCATCATCGCGGCTCTGGGCCGAGTCGATGCTGCCCGCCGAGATACCGTGGCGCTGCAGGAAACCCAACTGGTCCTGCATCAGCGCCAGCAACGGCGACACCACCAGCGTCAGGTGCGGCAGCAACACGGCGGAAAGTTGATAACACAGGGACTTGCCGGAACCGGTGGGAAAAATCGCCGCCGCGGAACGGCCGGCCAGCACGGCACTGACCACCGCCTCCTGGCCCAAACGAAACTGTGGATAACCAAAGACCTGTTGGAGGGTGTTGTGCATAAGCTGTCACTCCATTGACCGCTGAACGAGCCCAAAACATAGACCAGCGCATTCAGCGAATCGAGAAAGGTCGCAAGGAAAAAAGAGTCTGGATGATACACAGCCTGGGAAGTGGAGTAGGCACCCGTAAGAATCGTTCCAACCTTACGCGGGACGCATCTCGAAACTCATTGCGCTACAATCAACCTTCGCACCGAGAGGACGCTGTCATGGCCGAACTGACGTTTGAGCAAAAGCAGGATCACTACGACAAGATCCGTCGTTCCAACTACCTCGCCAGCCTGCGCCTGGAAGGGTTCGACACCCAGCCCGCCGACGTCGACAAACCCCTGCCGACCCGCGAAGCCGTCCTCGCCAAGTACCGCAACACCCCACGCTGATGCTCGACAAATATGGCGTGGGCCAGGACCCGTACTGCTACCCCGGTAGCAGCGTCCTGCGTAACCGCCTCGATTTGTTCGACGAAGAACGCCTGCACCAGGCCGAGCGGGAACTGTCTGAAATCGCTGTCGGCAGCCTTCCGCTGTATCCCCCGCCCTACGACCTGGAACGCCTGCAACACATCCACCGCACCCTGTTCGCAGACATTTACGAATGGGCCGGGGAACTGCGTACGGTCAACATCCAGAAAGGCGACACGCTGTTCTGCACACCGGAGCGTATCCCGCCTGAGGCGAGCAAGATCATCCAGCACATGGCGCAGGCCAACTGGTTTGTCGGGGTGACGCAGGCAGAGTTGGTGACGCAAATTGCCGAGGCCTATGGCGACCTCAACGTGATCCACCCGTTTCGCGAAGGGAATGGCCGGGCGCAGCGGATTCTGTTCGAGCAGATCATCGTGAATGCCGGGTTTTCAGTGAACTGGTGGCTGGTGAAGAACGCAGCGTGGATACCGGCGAACATCGATGCGGTGGCGTGTGATTATCGGGGGTTGGAGGCGATTTTCGAGCGGTGTATCAGCACCCCGCGCTAGCCCCGATCGTTCCCTACGCTCCGCGTGGGAATGCCGCCAGGGACGCTCCGCGTCCCGTCATCCGCGCACGACCCAAGCCATGAACACTGGTGACGCGGAGCGTCACGGGATGCATTCCCACGCGGAGCGTGGGAACGATCAAATGTGGGAGCTGGCTTGCCTGCGATAGCGGAGTGTCAGACAACACCTTTACCACTGAAACACCGCCATCGCGGGCAAGCCCGCCTCCCACATTTGACCAGTTTCGTTTGAAGGATCGCGGTGCCATCGATAAAGTCGGTCGCCTCCACCCACTCTCGCGTAACCACCATGAACCTGGCCCCCAACTTCCCCGAAGACATCGCGATGCAGCAGCTCCTGCAACTGCTGCATGAAGAAATTGGCCTGCCCGAACATAAGACGTTGCGCCTTGAAACCGCCATCAACCTCGAACTGGGCTGCGACGGCACCGAAGCCAATCAATTGATGGAAGCTCTGGAGCAAGACTTCGCTGTCGACTTGAACGACTACGACGCTTATCGTTATTTCCAACCTCCCGTCTTCGATGTCTTCCTGAAGCACAGAGCCAAAGGCCGCGGCGACAAAATCCCGCTGACCATCGGCATGCTTTACCTGGCTATCAAGGCCCAACGCTGGGACACGCAAACCCTGGAAAACCTGTAGGAGCGAGCTTGCTCGCGAAAAACCTGAGAGCGCCGCGTTCCCCCTGAAAGCCCGCATTATCGTTAACGACCTTCGCGAGCAAGCTCGCACCTACAACCAAGGACCTTACATGGACGTACTAATGGGCCTGCTGGCCGCCCTGCTCTGGGGCGGCACGGACTTCCTCGTGGGCCTCAACGCCCGAGCTGTCGGCGTCAAACGCGCGGTGTACTTCGGCCAGGCGCTGGGCTTCCTGATCATGACCCTGCTGCTGGTCATATTCCCGGCCTTCCTCGTCAAATCCCTCGCGGCGCCTTTGAGTGTGTGGCTCCTGGGAGCCGCAGCAGCCCTGCTGACCGTCTCCGGCGCCCTTGCGCTGTCCAAGGCCTTCTCGCTGGGCAAAGCGGCGATTGTCGCGCCGCTGGTGACGTCCTACGGTGTCGTGACTACTTTGCTGTCATGGGCCAGCGGCGAACACATCAGCCTGATCCAGCTCGGCTGCATCGCTCTCTGCGTAATTGGCGTGATCCTGTCCAGCATTCACAAGGACAATGGCGTCCCTCACAACAGTTCCAGCCGCTCAATCGCCTACGCGATGCTCGCAGCGTTGCTCTACGGCACAAGCTTTTGGGTGCAGGGCCGCTACACCCTGCCGACGCTTGGCCCGGTCACGATGCTTTGGCTTGGGTATTTGGTTGGCCTGTGCGTCCTGGTGTTGATGGTGCTTAAGATCAAAGACGGCCTGAAAATCCCACCGCTGAAAAACTGCGCAACGCTGACCAGCGCGAGCCTGATGAACCTGGGTGGGTTCTCGGCGTTCTCGTGGGTGCAATGGCGGGGTCGGTTTCCGTGGTGACGGTGATCAGCACCCTGTCCGGTGGGATCGCCGCGATTCTGGGGTTTGTGTTTTTCAAGGAGCGGCTGTCAGCGGTGCAAGTGACCGGTGTGGTGCTGGTGTTAGTGGGAGCCGTGGTTCTGCACCTCGTCGACTGATCCTTCGCCCACAAAAAAGCCGCCCACTAGGGGCGGCTTTTTCATAACGGCCGAATCTTACAACTTCGGACCCGCAGCCTTGATCGCATCGCTCACTTCAAACTTCTTGAAGTTCTCGATGAACAGACCCGCCAGCGCTTTCGCCGCTTCATCGTAGGCAGCCTTGTCAGCCCAAGTGTTACGTGGGTTCAACAGGCCAGTCTCGACGCCCGGTACGGCCAATGGCACGTCCAGGTTGATGGTATCCAGGTGCTCGGTCTCGGCACCAATCAACGCACCGCTCTGGATCGCTGCAATCACGCCACGGGTGGTCGGGATGTTGAAGCGCTTGCCAACGCCGTAGCCGCCGCCGGTCCAGCCGGTGTTGACCAGGTAGACCTTGGAGCCGAAGCCGCGCACGCGCTTGATCAGCAGTTCTGCGTATTCACCAGCCGGGCGTGGGAAGAATGGCGCGCCGAAGCAGGTGGAGAAGGTCGACTTGATGCCGCCGCCCGAACCCATTTCGGTCGAGCCCACCAGAGCGGTGTAGCCGGACAGGAAGTGGTACGCCGCTTGTTCTTCGCTGAGGATCGACACGGGCGGCAGTACGCCGGTCAGGTCGCAGGTCAGGAAGATCACAGCGTTTGGCTCGCCACCGAGGTTTTTCTCGGAACGCTTGGCCACGTGCTCCAGCGGGTAGGCGGCGCGGCTGTTCTGGGTCAGGCTGACGTTGGTGTAGTCGGCGTGCTTGGCATCGTCGATCACCACGTTTTCGAGCACGGTGCCGTGCTTGATGGCTTTCCAGATCACCGGCTCGTTCTTCTCGGACAGGTCGATGCACTTGGCATAGCAACCGCCTTCGATGTTGAACACCACACCTTCGCCCCAGCCGTGTTCGTCGTCGCCGATCAGGTAGCGGCTTTCGTCGGCGGACAGGGTGGTTTTACCGGTGCCCGACAGACCGAAGAACAGGGTCACGTCGCCGGCTTCGCCGATGTTGGCGGCGCAGTGCATCGGCAGCACGTCGGAGGCCGGCAGCAGGAAGTTCTGCACCGAGAACATGGCTTTTTTCATCTCACCGGCGTAACGCATGCCGGCGATCAGGACTTTTTTCTGGGCGAAGTTGAGGATCACGCAACCGTCGGAGTTGGTGCCGTCACGCTCTGGCACGCATTCGAAGTTGGCCACGTTGAGCACTTGCCACTCTTCACGACCGGCCGGGTTGTACTGGGCCGGGTTGATGAACAGGCAACGACCGAACAGGTTCTGCCAGGCAGTCTGGGTGGTCATTTTCACGGCCAGGTAGTGGTCTTCTGCAGCCCCTACGTGAACGTGGGAAACGAAATGCTCTTGCGCGTTGTTGAATGCCTCGACGCGAGCCCACAGGGCATCGAACTTGTCGGCCGGGAACTTGCGGTTGATCGGGCCCCAGGCAATGGCAGCCTGGGTGGAAGGCTCTTCAACGATGAAGCGGTCGACTGGCGAACGGCCGGTACGGTGACCGGTTTCTACGACCAGCGCACCGGTATCGGCAAGCACGCCTTCACCGCGCTGCAGGGCTTCTTTGACCAGATCGTCAACACTCAGATCGGTGTATACGGCGTTATTGGCTTGCGTCATGAGGTTCCCCGTCGGCCAGTGGCCGAGTGCTCCAAACGTTTTGTAGTAGAAAGTTGCGCACTACTACCGCGAAAAAAGTGGGCCGGATTATGCCAGAAAAGCCCAAAAAGAGTAGGGCCCTCCGGTCAGAACGGCGGAAATCCGGCGTTTGTCAGGTGATTTACCTGTGCTTAAACGTTTTAGTGGCGGGTGCCTGAAGGGGTATCTACGCCCGCGCCGGCGAATAATTGAGCAATATCGGCAGCGTCGAACAGGTAGCGCTGGTTGCAGAACTGGCAGTCGATCTCGATGTTGCCACCGTGTTCCACCACCAGGTCCTGCGCATCTTCAAGGCCCAGGCTGACCAGGGCAGTGGCCGAGCGCTCGCGGGAGCAACTGCAGTGGAAGCGCAGGGACTGCACGTCGAACAGGCGCACGGCCTCTTCGTGGTAGAGGCGGTGCAGGATGGTTTCGTTATCCAGGCCCAGCAACTCTTCGGCTTTCAGGGTGCCGGCCAGGGCGGTGATGTGGGCCCAGCTGTCGGCGCGGTCTTCTTCGTCCTTGATGCGGTCGGCCGGCAGTTGTTGCAGCAGCAGGCCACGGGCGCGCTTGCCGTCGGCGTTGAGCCAGAAGCGGGTGCCCACTTGCTGGGACATCACGAAATAATTGGTGAAGCAGTCGGACAGGGTTTCGCCGTCGAGGTCGACGATGCCCTGGTAACGCTGGCCTACCGTTGGGTCGACGGTCAGGGCCAGCACGCCGTCTGGCATCAGGTCAGCCAGGGTCGCATCGGCGGCGATGCGGTCGGCGTCGTAGCGGGCCAGCCCACGGATTTCGCGCTCGCTGGAGCATTCGATCATCAGCAGCGGGATCGGGCCTTCGGAACGGGCCTGCAGGATCAGCAAGCCATCGAACTTCAGGGTGCCCACCAGCAGCGAGGCAGCCGCCATCAGTTCGCCGAGCAATTGCGCGACCGGCTCCGGATAGGGGTGCTTGGCGAGGACTTCGGCATAGCTGCGCTCCAGGGCGACCAGTTCGCCGCGGGCGTCGCTGTCGTCGAAGATGAAGCGTTGGGTGAAGTCGGTATCCGGTAGATCAGTCATAGGTCTGGGTATCTGAATTGATGACAAAAAGATGACAAGGTTTATAGAATTACACGCTTTAGCACCGTTTTGGTGCGGCCTTCTGCGGGAAAACGAAGCGCTTTAAAGCAAAGAGGAAACAGTTTATGAACAATCCGGGTTTGTTCCAAGCCAGGTGGGACCTCGGGCGATTGGCCCTGTGCAATTTACTCGCTGTGGGGCTGTTGTGTTTCTGGCTCTGGCCGGCGGGCCAGGCGCTCTGCACGGTTTTCGACGAGTGGCTGTTTCATCTGCTCAATGACCCGCTGGCAAGCAGCTCCGCGTGGCTGCATGTGTGGGCGGTGGCCAGTTTGCGGCCGTTTGACGCGGTGGTCGGGGTGATTCTGCTGACGCTGTTGATCCGTGGCGACTGGGTGTTCAAGGCGATTGAAGTGCGCCAGGCGTTTTTCGGCTTCCTGGGCATTTTGCTGCTGTTGCTGTTTATCCGCATGCTGTTTTCCAAGCTGGCGGCGCAGATGGGCTGGCAACACCATAGCCCGTCGATGGTGATCAGCGGCGCGATTCAGATGAGCGACTATTTCCCGGGCCTGGAGAAGACATGGGAGTTGAAGGACCGCTCCAGCCAGAGCTTCCCGGGGGATCATGCATCGGTATTGTTGATCTGGGGGATGTTCATGACCGTGTTTGCCAAGCGGATCGGGCAGGTGCTGGTGATCTGGGGCTTGGCGCTGCTGTTCATGATGCCGCGGCTGGTAGCCGGTGCGCATTGGGGGCAGGACGATTATATCGGTGGGGTGTTGCTGGCGCTGTTGGCGTTGGGCTGGGGTTACTACACGCCCTTTGCAGCGAAGGTTTCGCGGGGGCTGGTGCGAGTGACGGGCCCGGTGTTTGAGTTGTTTCGGCGAGTACCGCTGGTTAATCGCTTGAGCGTGATTCGCAGCGTTTGAATTGGAATAGCAGGAGCCGGCCTGGCTCCTGCGGTCTGCCGATTAATCATCATTGCCACTGCCGCGAAACTTGAACAGGTCGCGCCGCTGTTTCTTGCTTGGCTTGCCGTCGGTGGTCATGCCCAGGGAGCCGGCCTTGCGCATGGCCGCCGCGTTTTCGCGCTTGGCGATGCTGGCTTCGGTCTCGGTATACAACGCCTGCGCCTCGGGAGCGCCCCTTCGCACAATTGAAAGGGCCTGGACTACGACGGTTCGCTCATCAAACCCGGCACGGATCTGAAACTCATCGCCGATGCGTGGCTCCTTGCCGGGCTTGCAACGCTCGCCGCGCCAATGCACCTTGCCACTCTCGATCGCCGCCTTGGCCAAGGCACGGGTCTTGAAGAAACGCGCCGCCCACAACCACTTGTCCAAACGGACTTTTTCTTCCTCTTCCTGCTTCTGAGCCACTTGAATTCCTCGCTCTGAAAAATGTCGCAACTTTACCGTTGAAACCCTTCAACGCATAAACCCTTGAGCTCACCTAAGATACGCCAGGTAGCATCCTGTTTTCGCGAGGTTAACGTGTGACCGACTTTCCCATTTCACTGACCTCGCCCAAACAAGCCTGTGCGGGCTGCCAGCAAAGTGAGCCGCTGGGCTTTGAGTTCGCCTTTGCGTATCAGCCTATCGTGGACCTGCGTAACCAGTCGATCTTTGCCCATGAAGCCTTGGTGCGCGGCGTGAATGGTGAGGGCGCGATGTCGGTGCTGGATCAGGTCAACGACAGCAATCGCTACCGTTTCGACCAGCAATGCCGCACCCGCGCGATCGCCACCGCTTCGACACTCAACATGCAGACGCACCTTTCAATCAACTTCATGCCCAATGCGGTCTATCGACCAGAACTGTGCATCCGCAGCACCCTGGAGGCGGCCCGGGCGCATAATTTTCCGTTGGATCGGCTGATTTTCGAGACCCTGGAAAGCGAGCATGTAGATAACTATCGCCATTTGACGAATATTCTGCGTGAATACCGCGAATTCGGCTTCAAGACCGCCATCGACGATTTCGGGGCGGGCTATTCGGGGCTGAATCTGCTGGCCGATTTCCAACCTGACCTGATCAAACTCGACATGGCGCTGATCCGCGATGTCGACCGTGATCGTGTCCGTCAGGTGATCGTCCGGGGGATTGTCACAATCTGTGAGCAGTTGGGCGTTACTGTCATCGCCGAGGGCATCGAAAGCGCCGGCGAGCGGGACTTTCTCGCCGACTGTGGAATATTTCTGATGCAGGGCTACTGGTTCGCCAAGCCTGCATTCAAAGCCCTGGCCGAGGTATCACCCGCCGCCTGGGCGAATTAATTGCCGGTTATTCATATTGAAGACATTTGACCATTTGACCGTTGTGGGTCTGCGTGAGTGGGTGGCACTTCCCGACTTGGGAGTGGCAGGCCTGCGCGCCAAGATCGACACCGGCGCCAGTACCTCAAGCCTGCATGCCACCGAGATCGAGCCATTTGAGCGCGACGGTGCAAAGTGGGTGCGCTTCACCGCGCACCTGGGCAGCGTGGTGCAACTGCGTCACCGGCGCTGCGAAGCACCGCTGGTGGCGATGAAAACCATTAAAAGCTCCAACGGCCAGGCCCAGGTGCGGTATGTGATCAGCACCACCCTGGCCCTGGGCGATCGGGTATGGCGGGTGGAATTCACCCTCGCCTGCCGCAAGGCCATGCGTTACCGCCTGTTGCTGGGCTCCAAGGCCCTGATTGACGGCCAACTGGTGGTCAGTCCCGGCGTCAAATACGTTCAAGACAAGCCGGTGTTCCCGGTCTCTACTACCTCTGCCACAGGTGCTGCATGAAGATCGCTGTGCTGTCGCGTAACCCGCGTCTGTATTCCACCCGTCGCCTGGTCGAGGCCGGCACCGAACGTGGCCATGAGATGGTGGTGATCGATACGTTGCGCGCCTATATGAACATTGCCAGTCATAAGCCGCAGATCCACTACCGGGGCAAACCGCTGGAAGGCTTCGATGCGGTGATCCCGCGTATCGGTGCTTCGGTGACGTTCTATGGCTGCGCGGTACTGCGCCAGTTTGAAATGATGGGGGTGTCTCCCCTCAATGAATCGGTGGCTATCGCCCGTTCGCGGGACAAGCTGCGCTCGCTGCAGTTGCTGTCGCGCCGTGGCATTGGCTTGCCGGTCACCGGCTTTGCGCACTCCCCGGATGACATTCCCGACCTGATCGAGATGGTCAACGGCGCGCCGCTGGTGATCAAGGTGCTGGAAGGCACCCAGGGCATCGGCGTGGTGCTGTGTGAAACCGCGACTGCGGCCGAGTCGGTGATCGAGGCGTTCATGGGCCTCAAGCAGAACATCATGGTGCAGGAGTACATCAAGGAAGCCGGCGGTGCGGATATCCGCTGCTTCGTGGTGGGCGACAAGGTGATTGCCGCGATGAAGCGCCAGGCCAAGCCGGGTGAGTTTCGGTCCAACCTGCACCGTGGCGGCAGTGCCAGCCTGATCAAGATCACCCCGGAAGAACGCATGACCGCACTGCGGGCAGCCAAGGTCATGGGGTTGAGCGTGGCGGGTGTGGATATATTGCGCTCCAACCACGGGCCGCTGGTGATGGAGGTGAACTCGTCACCGGGCCTGGAAGGAATTGAGACCACCACCGGCAAGGATGTGGCGGGGATCATCATTCAGCATCTGGAGAAGAGTGGTGGGCCGAATATGACGCGCACCAAAGGCAAGGGCTGAATACACCCGACCTATAAAGCACCGCAAAACCAGTGTGGGAGCGGGCTTGCTCGCGAAGGCGGTGGATCAGTCGACATTTCTATGGACTGACCCACCGCCTTCGCGAGCAAGCCCGCTCCCACATTTAGACCGCGTCCCTGGGCAACATCAGCCCCAACGGCAAGCGCACTCGCGCTTCCAGGCCGCCATCCGGCCGGTTGCGCAATTCGACATTGCCGCCATGCATCGAAGCAATCCGCCGCACAATCGCCAGCCCCAGGCCCGTGCCTTTGCCACCCCGAGCACGGTCGCCTCGGGTGAACGGGTTGAAGATACCTTCCAGTTCCGCCGGATCGATACCGGCCCCACGGTCCATGACACTCAGCACCACGTAAGGCGCGCTGGTATCCCCGGAAACGTAGGCTGCTACTTCCACATCGGAACCGGCGTGATGCAGCGCGTTACCAATCAGGTTATTCAGCAGGCGCTTCATCGAAACCCGACGCAACGCGAACGGCTGGATCGGCTCCAGGCGCATGCGCACCTGCTCGCCATTCTGGTTGTAAGGCGCAACCACCTCGCGAACCAGGTCCGTCAGGTCGACCTCTTCCACCACCTCGTCCCGGCCATCGCGGATAAACGCCAGGAACTGGTCGAGAATCGCGTCCATGTCCTCGATGTCTCGAACCATGTCGTCGGTAAGGTCGGTGTGGTTACCCATCAGTTCCAGGGAAAGCCGCAGACGCGTCAGCGGCGTGCGCAGGTCATGGGACACCCCCGCCAGCATCAGCTCGCGCTCGCGCCCCGCCTGTTCGACATCCTCGGCCATCTGGTTGAACGCGCTGTACACCTCGGTCATTTCACTCGGCGTATCGCTGATGGGCAGGCGCACACTGCGGCCCTGGCCCAGCTGGCGTGCGGCAAACACCAGGCGCTTGAGCGGCTGGTTGAGCTGGCGCACGAAAATCCAGGCAGACGCGGTGGAAAGCAAGCCAATCGCCAGGAACCAGCCCAGCACGTTCCAGATCTTCTGCCCCCGCAACGGATGCGGATACAGCGGCACTTTCAGCCAGTCCTCCCCCAGGCTCGGCGCTCGCACCCACAGCGCCGGCGACACATGCATGCGCAGCCGCACCTCGGTGTCTTCACCCAGTTCGGCCTGCATCTGGCGCTGGTAGATTTCGCTGTAGGGCCAATGTTGCTCGCCCTCGGGCACGCCCGCGCCCGCGACCCGGACCAGGGTAGCGGCCTTGGCGATCTTCTCGCGGTTCTCGGGGTCTGCGGCCCAGTAGGCGCGCAAGGTCAGCGCGACACCGTGGCTGTACTGCCGGTCCACCAGCACGTCTTCGTTCATCAACAGATAAACCAGTGTCAGGGCCTTGGAAAACAGTACGACGATGAGCACCAGCCAAAGGGTGCGTGAGAAGAAACTCTGCGGGAACCACAACGGGGTTTTCATAAAAGACAGCTGGACACCTTGCAGGAGCGAGCCAAGCTCGCAGAATTGCAAACGCCGGGCAACCGGCTGACTCTTATCGAGTCATCACCGGCACGCCCGCCTCTGCAAATCATCGGTCACTTGGTTGCAGTGCCATCCGGCACAAACACGTAACCCACACCCCACACCGTCTGGATATAACGCGGCTTGGATGGATCGGGCTCGATCATCCGGCGCAGACGGGAGATCTGTACGTCGATGGAGCGCTCGAGGGCGTCCCACTCACGGCCACGGGCCAGGTTCATCAGCTTGTCGCGGGTCAGCGGCTGGCGAGCGTTCATCACCAGTGCCTTGAGCACGGCGAATTCGCCGGTGGTCAGCATGTGCACTTCATCGCCACGCTTGAGCTCACGGGTGGCCAGCGACAACTCGTAGTCGCCGAAGGTCACGCTTTCGTCTTCGCTGCCTGGAGCGCCCGGTACCGGGGCGGCCTGGCGACGCAGTACGGCCTTGACCCGTGCCATCAGCTCGTCCGGGTTGAACGGCTTGGCCAGGTAATCGTCGGCGCCCAGTTCCAGGCCCTTGATGCGGCTCAGCTCATCGCCCTTGGCGGTCAGCATGATGATCGGGATCTGATTGTTGGCGCCGCGCAGGCGTTTGCAGGCGGTCAGGCCGTCTTCGCCGGGCAGCATCAGGTCCAGCACCACCAGGTTGAAGACTTCACGTCCCAACAGGCGGTCCATCTGTTCGGTGTTTGGCACCGCGCGGGCACGGTAGCCCTTGGAGTTGAAGAAACGCTCCAGCAGGCTGCTCAGCCCCGGATCGTCATCAACGATGAGAATTTTTTCGCCTTCAGCAGTTTGTGCAGTGCTGCTCATTAGATGCTCCTCTTATCTCGGCGCGCATTATGGCGTAGCTGCCGTTATACGCACCGTGTGCATTGTTAGCAGATTTTTCCTCTACCGCCAGCGAACCCGCGCCCTACAACCTTGGCGGCAATCCCCCCAAGGGCAGAACGCTGGTTATAATGCGGCGCCTTTGTGCAGGGCAACGTCAGTTCGTTACCGTTTACTGCCAGGGGATTTTTTTCACCCGCTTGTAGTGATTTTTTCGATTTCGAGGGTCAATAGGCTGCCTCTTGACCCAGGCAGCGGCGCCAGACGGGCCGCTCAACCAGCCTCGCGAGCCTTGTTTTCCGGGCCTGCGAGCCTGCTTTCAGAATTTCAGGTGGTTTTATGGACAGCATCAACAGCCGCATCGCCGAGGAACTCGGCGTACGCCCACAACAGGTCGAAGCGGCCGTCGCTCTACTGGATGAAGGCTCCACAGTGCCCTTCATCGCCCGTTACCGTAAAGAAGTCACCGGCAGCCTCGATGATATCCAGTTGCGGCATCTGGAAGAGCGCCTGCGCTACCTGCGAGAACTCGACGAACGGCGTATCAGCATCCTCGCCAGCATCGAAGAGCAAGGCAAGCTGACCCCGCAGCTGGAACGCGACATCAAGCTCGCCGACACCAAGACCCGCCTCGAAGACTTGTACCTGCCGTACAAGCAGAAGCGCCGCACCAAGGGCCAGATCGCCCTGGAAGCCGGCCTCGGCGAGCTGGCCGACGGTCTGTTCAACGACCCGTCCCTGGCCCCGGAAGCCGAAGCTGCACGCTTTGTCGATGCCGAAAAAGGCGTGGCCGACGTCAAGGCCGCCCTCGAAGGCGCCAAGTACATCCTCATGGAGCGCTTCGCCGAAGACGCCAACCTGCTGGAAAAACTGCGCAACTACCTGAAGCAGGAAGCCACCCTCAGTGCCCGCGTAATCGCCGGCAAGGAGGAGGAAGGCGCCAAGTTCCGCGATTACTTCGAACACGACGAGCCGCTGAAAAGCATGCCGTCCCACCGTGCACTGGCGATTTTCCGCGGCCGCAACGAAGGCATCCTGAGCTCCGCGCTGAAAGTCGGCGACGAGCTGCCAGGCACCATGCACCCGTGCGAAGGCATGATCGGTCAACAATTCGGCATCCAGAATCAGAATCGTCCTGCGGACAAGTGGCTCAGTGAAGTCGTGCGCTGGACCTGGAAGGTCAAGCTCTACACCCACCTCGAAACCGACCTGCTGGGCGAGTTGCGCGACGGCGCCGAAACCGAAGCCATCAGCGTATTCGCCCACAACCTGCACGACCTGCTGCTGGCCGCACCCGCCGGCCCACGCGCGACCCTGGGCCTCGACCCGGGCCTGCGCACCGGCTGCAAGGTTGCCGTGGTCGACGCCACCGGCAAGCTGCTGGATCACGCCACGGTTTACCCCCACGTGCCGCACAACAAGTGGGACCAGACCATCGCCATCCTGGCCGCCCTGTGCGCCAAGCACTCGGTGGACCTGATTGCCATCGGCAACGGCACCGCCAGCCGTGAAACCGACAAGCTGGCCGCCGAGCTGATCAAAAAATACCCAGGCATGCAGATGACCAAGGTGATGGTCTCCGAGGCCGGCGCTTCGGTGTACTCCGCGTCTGAACTGGCTTCCAAGGAATTCCCGGACCTCGACGTGTCGATCCGTGGCGCAGTGTCCATCGCTCGCCGCCTGCAGGACCCACTGGCCGAGCTGGTGAAGATCGATCCGAAATCCATCGGCGTCGGCCAGTACCAGCACGACGTATCGCAACTGAAACTGGCTCGCGGCCTGGATGCGGTAGTGGAAGACTGCGTGAACAAGGTCGGCGTGGACGTGAACACCGCCTCGGTTGCGCTGCTGGCCCGCATCTCCGGCCTCAACGCCACCCTGGCGCAGAACATCGTGACCCACCGCGACGAAAACGGTGCGTTCAAGACCCGTGCAGCGCTGAAAAAAGTCGCACGCCTTGGCGAAAAAACCTTCGAGCAAGCCGCCGGCTTCCTGCGCGTCATGAACGGTGACAACCCGCTGGATTCCTCGGCTGTCCACCCGGAAGCCTACCCGCTGGTACAACGCATCGCCGCTGAAACCGACCGCGACATCCGCTCGCTGATCGGCGACGCCGCATTCCTCAAGCGCCTCGACCCGAAGAAGTACACCGACGAAACCTTCGGCGTGCCGACCATCACCGACATCCTGCAAGAGCTGGAAAAACCTGGCCGCGACCCGCGTCCCGAGTTCAAGACCGCCGAATTCCAGGAAGGCGTCGAAGACCTCAAGGACCTGCAACTGGGGATGATCCTCGAAGGCGTGGTGACCAACGTGACCAACTTCGGCGCGTTTGTGGATATCGGCGTGCATCAGGACGGTTTGGTGCACATCTCTGCGCTTTCGGAGAAGTTCATCAAGGACCCGCGTGAAGCGGTGAAAGCCGGTGATGTGGTCAAGGTCAAGGTCATGGAAGTCGACATCCCGCGCAAACGCGTCGGCCTGTCGATGCGCATGAGCGACACCCCGGGCGAGAAAATCGACGGTGCCCGCGGCGCACGCCCGGGCTCGGCGCCACGCCAGTCCCAAGGCGCCGCCCCCCGCAAGGAAACCGCTGCGCCAGCCCCGGCCAACAACGCCATGGCTTCGCTGTTCGCCAACGCCAAACAACTGAAGAAACGTTAATGGAACTGCCGGCCGGCTTGACCCACAGCGCTTTCAGCGAACTCATTGGCTGCCGCCTGCAGCGCCTGGAAACCGGTGTTGCCGAGGTGGCCTTGACCCTGGAACCGCAGTTGCGCAACCGCGCTGGCAAGCTCCATGGCGGGGCGATCTTCAGCCTGGTGGACATTGCCATGGGGCTGGCGTGTTCCAGCTCCCATGGTTTCGACCAGCAGAGCGCGACCATCGAATGCAAGATCAACTACATCCGCGCCGTTTCCGACGGCGATGTGCTGTGCACCGCCCGAGTGATTCACCCGGGTCGGCGCACGCTGGTGGTCGAGGCGGACGTGTACCAGGACGAAAAACTGGTCGCAAAAGCACAAGGCACCTTCGCTGTCCTATAGCTCCCTGTCATCGATTTGAGTTAATTTCGGCGCTTCGAAAGTTGCGCCGAACTTTTCCTCGTGCGCGATAGCCAGATTCAGGGACGAGGGCGGCTCTTTCAGAGTGGGTCAATCCGGCTCAAAAACCAGGCGATAACGCCAGTTTCCACTTCACCCTTGTAGACCGTCCTGACCACCCCCATATTGGGGCGACTGACGCGTGAAGGAATCCAACTTGAGCGAACTTCTCAACCGCCGCCTGGCCCTGCTCGGCAAGCACGAACACCTCTCTTTGCTCGAGCAATGCCTGCACGGCATCGAGCGCGAATGCCTGCGCGTCACCGGTGAAGGCCGACTGGCACAAACGCCGCATCCCGAGGCCCTGGGCGCTGCACTGACCCACGAACAGATCACCACCGACTATTCCGAGTCGCTGCTTGAGTTCATCACGCCGGCGTTGCCCAACCCGGCCGATACCCTGAGCAGCCTCGACAAGATCCACCGTTTTGCCTACAGCAAGCTCGGCAGCGAGTACCTGTGGAGTCCATCGATGCCGTGCCCGTTGCCGGCCGAGGAAGATATTCCGATTGCCTACTACGGCACCTCCAACATCGGACAGCTCAAGTACGTGTATCGCAAGGGCCTGGCCCTGCGGTACGGCAAGACCATGCAGTGCATCGCCGGGATCCACTACAACTTTTCCCTGCCGGAAGACCTCTGGCCGTTGCTCAAGGAAGCCGAAGGCTTTGTGGGCACCGACCGGGATTACCAGTCCACGGCCTATATCGCGCTGATCCGTAACTTCCGCCGCTACAGCTGGCTGCTGATGTACCTGTTCGGCGCCTCGCCGGCCCTGGACGCGGGTTTCCTGCGCGGTCGTTCGCACCAGCTCGAAGTGCTGGACGCCGACACCCTGTACCTGCCGTACGCCACCAGCCTGCGCATGAGCGACCTGGGTTACCAGAGCAACGCCCAGGCCGGCCTGACGCCGTGCTACAACGACCTGGCGAGCTACACCGACAGCCTGCGCGAAGCTGTGGCAACGCCCTACGCACCGTACGTCGAAGTCGGCACCCATAAGGACGGTGAGTGGGTTCAGCTCAACACCAACATCCTGCAGATCGAAAACGAGTACTACTCCAACATCCGGCCCAAGCGCGTGACCTACACCGGCGAACGGCCGATCCAGGCGCTGATGGCCCGTGGCATCCAGTACATCGAAGTGCGTTGCCTGGACATCAACCCGTTCCTGCCGATGGGCATCGACTTGCAAGAGTCGCGCTTCCTCGATGCGTTCCTGCTGTATTGCGCGCTGAATGACAGCCCGCTGTTCGCCGACAATGAGTGCGGCAACGCCACCTCCAACTTCCTCAGCGTGGTCAAGGAAGGCCGCCGTCCGGGCCTGCAATTGCAGCGCCGTGGCGAATCGGTGGACATGAAGGAATGGGCGGCAGAGCTGCTGGAGCAGATTGCTCCGCTGGCGGCGATGCTGGACCAGAGCCAGGGCATCAATGAACACAGCCAGGCGCTGGACGCGCAGCTGGCGAAGGTCAAGGATTCGTCCCTGACCCCGTCGGCCCAGGTGCTGGCGGCGATGAGCGAGCGTAAAGAGAGCTTTGCGCAGTTCTCGCTGCATCAGAGCCAGGTGCATGCGGAGTACTTCCGCAGCGAGCCGTTGAAGGCAGAGGAACAGGCACGTTTTGAGGAGCTGGCGCGCAGTTCGCTGGCGCAGCAGGCGGAGCTTGAGCAGAACGAAGTGGGTGATTTTGACGTGTTTGTCGGGTCGTACCAGGCGAGCATCCTCGCCATCAGCAACTAAAAGCCTGACACAGACCCCTGTGGGAGCGGGCTTGCTCGCGAAAGCGTTGTATCAGTCGATGTATTCGGTGACTGATTCACCGCTTTCGCGAGCAAGCCCGCTCCCACATTTGGCCTATGCGCCTTCTAGCCTGGCGCGCGAGTTTCTCCTCATAAGCTAATTCGAAAAAGTTATTTATTTTCGGATTCTTAGATCATTTAGTCTTCTCACACGCCGACCTCCGGCCGCCTGATGAGGACTTCCCCCTTGAAACTGCACTTCCCCCTTCGCCTCTTGGCGGCGTTGTCCCTGGCCGGTGCCAGCCTGTTTGCCCAGGCCGCGGACGTGACCATCGCTTACCAGACCACCGTTGACCCGGCGAAAGTCGCCCAAGCCGACGGCGCTTACGAAAAAGCCACCAACGCCAAGATCGACTGGCGCAAATTCGACAACGGTGCCGACATCATCGCCGCCATCGCTTCCGGTGACGTGCAGATCGGCTACCTCGGTTCCAGCCCGCTGACCGCTGCCGTGACCCGCAAGGTTCCGGTGGAAACCTTCCTGATCGCCACCCAGATCGGCGGGGCCGAGGCCCTGGTGGCCCGCAACGGTTCCGGGATCAACAGCCCGCAGGACCTGATCGGCAAGAAAGTCGCCGTGCCGTTCGTTTCCACCGGCCACTACAGCCTGCTGGCCGCGTTGAAGCACTGGAACATCGACCCGTCCAAAGTGACCATCCTCAACCTCGCCCCGCCGGCCATCATCGCCGCCTGGAAACGTGGTGATATCGACGCCACCTACGTGTGGGACCCAGCGCTTGGCGTAGCCAAGGAAAACGGCAAGGTACTGATCACGTCCGGCGAACTGGCCAAGTTCGGCGCGCCGACCTTCGATGCCTGGATCGTGCGTAAGGATTTCGCCGAGAAGCACCCGGAAATCGTCACGGCTTTTGCCAAGGTCACCCTGGATGCCTACGCCGCTTACCGCAAAGACCCACAAGCCTGGCTGGCTGACAAAGGCAACGTCGACAAACTGGTGAAGCTCTCCGGGGCCAAGGCCAGCGACATTCCGCTGCTGCTGCAAGGCAACGTCTACCCGCTGGCGGCTGACCAGGTCACCCTGCTCGGCGCACCGACCACCAAGGCTGTCACCGATACCGCCGCGTTCCTCAAGGAACAAGGCAAGGTCGACGCCGTACTGCCGGACTACGCCCCGTACGTCAGCCCGAAGTTCATCACTAACTGATACCAGGAGTTAACCGCGATGGCCTTGCTACAACTGGAGCGCATCAGCGCACAGTACCCAGGCAGCCCGGAGCCAGTACTGGCAGATATTTCCCTGAGCCTTGGGCCCCAGCAATTGCTGGTGGCCCTCGGCCCTTCCGGCAGTGGCAAGACTTCGCTGTTGAACCTGATTGCCGGCTTTGTCGAACCCAGCGCCGGGCGCATCACCCTTGACGGTGTGCCGGTAAAGGGGCCGAGCGCCGAACGCGGCGTGGTGTTCCAGGACGACGCCCTGCTGCCCTGGCAGGACGTGCTGGCCAACGTCGGCTTCGGCCTGGAGTTGGCAGGCGTGCCCAAGGACCAGCGGGAAATCCGCGCCCGGGAAATGCTCGCCCTGGTGGACCTCGCCGGTTTCGACAGCCGTCGTATCTGGCAACTCTCCGGTGGCCAGAAGCAACGTGTCGGCCTGGCCCGTGCATTGGCTGCCGACCCCCGCGTACTGCTGATGGACGAACCCTTCGGCGCCCTTGATGCCTTCACCCGCGAACAGATGCAGGAGCTGTTGCTGCAAGTCTGGCGGCGCACGGCCAAACCGGTATTCCTGATTACCCACGACATCGAAGAAGCGGTGTTCCTCGCCACGGATTTGATTCTGCTGGCGCCCAACCCCGGCCAGATCGTCGAGCGCCTGAGCCTGGACTTCGGCCAGCGCTACGCCGCCGGTGAGTCGGCACGCGCGATCAAGTCCGACCCGCGCTTTATCGAAACCCGCGAACACGTGCTGGGCAAGGTGTTCTCGCAAAGGCAGGTGTCCGCATGAGCAGTTACGAATTACCGGCCACGGCCGCCAAGCCGGTGAGCAAACCCGTCGTGCCCGTGCGCCGCAGCCTGAGCACCCGCTGGATCAGCGTGCTCACCCTGGTGACCCTGGTTGCCATCTGGTGGGCCGTGACCGCCAGCGGGCTGATCGAGCCGCTGTTCCTGCCACCGCCTTCGGCCGTGCTGCAAAAAGGCTGGCTGCTGGCGACCACCGGCTACATGGACTCCACCCTGTGGCAGCATCTGGGCGCGAGCCTCAAGCGCATCGGC
Organism: Pseudomonas sp. P7758; assembly: GCF_013386485.1. NCBI lineage: Bacteria > Pseudomonadati > Pseudomonadota > Gammaproteobacteria > Pseudomonadales > Pseudomonadaceae > Pseudomonas > Pseudomonas sp. P7758. The sequence continues at coordinate 27,530 of NZ_JACARS010000004.1, forward strand.
CTGGGCCTCGGCTTTGCCGTGCTGACCGCCGTGCCGGTGGGGATTGCCATCGGTTCCAACCGCATCGCCCGGGGCATTCTCGACCCGCTGATCGAGTTCTACCGGCCGATTCCACCACTGGCCTACCTGCCGCTGATCGTGATCTGGTGCGGCATCGGCGAGCTGTCCAAAGTACTGCTGATCTACCTGGCGATTTTTGCGCCGATCGCCATCGCGACCGCCACCGGCGTACGTACCGTCGACCCGGCCAAACTGCGCGCTGCGCAGTCGTTGGGCGCTACCCGGGCACAACTGATTCGCCATGTGATCCTGCCGAGCGCCCTGCCCGACATCCTCACCGGCGTGCGAATTGGCCTGGGCGTGGGTTGGTCGACCCTGGTAGCCGCAGAATTGATCGCGGCCACCAGCGGCCTGGGCTTCATGGTGCAGTCCGCCGCGCAATTCCTGGTCACCGACGTGGTGGTGCTGGGGATTCTGGTGATCGCGCTGATCGCCTTCGCCATGGAAATGGGCTTGCGTGCCCTGCAGCGCAAACTGGTGCCGTGGCATGGCCAGGCACACTGAAAAATTTTCGACGAGAATCCCATGAGCAGCCTGACCGTAACACCTCTCAGCACCGCCCTTGGCGCCCAGATCAGTGGCGTCGACATCACCCAACCGTTGAACATTGAAGACCGCGACGCCATCGAACAGGCGCTGCTCAAGCATTCGGTGCTGTTCTTCCGTAACCAGCCAATCAACCCGCAGCAACAGGCGCGGTTCGCGGCGAATTTCGGCGACCTGCACATTCACCCGATCTACCCCAACGTGCCGGAGCAGCCAGAAGTGCTGATCCTCGACACCGCCGTGACCGACGTGCGCGACAACGCCATCTGGCACACCGACGTGACCTTCCTGCCCACCCCGGCCCTCGGTGCGGTACTGAGCGCCAAGCTGCTGCCGGAGTTTGGTGGCGATACGTTGTGGGCCAGCGGGATTGCCGCGTATGAGGCGCTGTCCGAGCCGTTCAAGAAACTGTTGGACGGTTTGACGGCAACCCATGACTTCACCCGCTCCTTCCCGCTGGAGCGTTACGGCAACACGCCGGAAGATTTGGCGCGCTGGGAAGAAGCCCGGCGCAAGAACCCGCCGCTGTCTCATCCGGTGATTCGTACCCACCCGGTGAGCGGGCGTAAGTCGCTGTTCGTCAGCGAGGGGTTCACCAGCAAGATCAACGAACTGGAGCCGGCGGAAAGCGACGTGGTGTTGAAGCTGCTGTTTGCCCATGCAACACGGCCGGAATTCACCATTCGCTGGCGTTGGCAGGAAAATGACGTGGCGTTCTGGGATAACCGCGTGACCCAGCATTACGCGGTGGATGATTACCGGCCGCAGCGGCGGGTGATGCATCGGGCGACGATTCTTGGAGATGTGCCGTTCTAGCAGGCACACCACAAATCAAATGTGGGAGCGGNNCAGTGACTGACACTCCGCTTTCGCGAGCAAGCCCGCTCCCACATTGGGTAGAGGTTGATGCCGGAATCGGGCTCTACCGCTTATTCAGCCGTAGACGGCTTCTCCCACAGGTTAATCCCGCCTTCCTGGGCAAACCGATCAATCTCCGCCAGTTCCTGCGCGCTGAAGCTCAGGTTCTGCAACGCACCGACGTTTTCAATGATCTGCTCCGGCCGGCTCGCGCCGATCAGGGCGCTGGTGACCCGTGGATCACGCAACGTCCACGCCAACGCCATCTGCGCCAGGCTCTGGCCACGGCGCTTGGCAATTTCATTCAGCGCGCGGGCGTGGGCGATGTTGGCCTCGGACAAGTGCTTGGCCTGCAACGAACCACCCCCCGGACGATTGACCCGCGCATCCGCCGGTACGCCGTTGAGGTATTTGTCGGTCAGCAGGCCCTGGGCCAATGGCGTGAACGCGATCACCCCGGCACCGAGTTCTTCGGTGACGTCCAGCAGGTCTTTTTCCACCCAACGGTTGAGCAGGTTGTAGGCCGGCTGGTGGATCAGCAGCGGGACTTTCCACTCCTGGAGCAGCGCCGCAATTTCCCGGGTTTTCACGCCGGAGTAGGACGAGATCCCGATGTACAACGCCTTGCCCTGTTGCACGGCGGTGGCCAGTGCGCTGGCGGTTTCTTCCAGCGGGGTGTCGGCATCAAAACGGTGGGAGTAGAAGATGTCCACGTAGTCGACGCCCAGGCGTTGCAGGCTCTGGTCGAGGCTCGCCAGCACGTACTTGCGCGAACCGCCACCCTGGCCATAAGGGCCCGGCCACATGTCCCAGCCCGCCTTGCTGGAGATGATCAGTTCATCGCGGTAATGCTTGAAGTCTTCCCGCAGCAAACGACCGAAGTTGATCTCGGCGCTGCCGTATGGAGGGCCGTAGTTGTTGGCCAGGTCGAAGTGGTTGATACCCAGGTCGAACGCGGTGCGCAGCAAGGCGCGCTGGGTATCGATCGGGGTGCTGTCGCCAAAGTTGTGCCACAGCCCCAGGGACAGTGCCGGCAGCACCAGTCCGCTGCGACCTACGCGGCGGTAAGGAATAGATTCATAGCGGTTTTCGGCAGCAATGTAAGTCATCGAATCCTCTCTTGGACTTGGGGCAAATAAGGCCCGGGAATAAGCATATTCCCGGGCCTTTTAAGCAGCTGAATCGCTTAAGTCTGCCTATCCCTTTTACAGCAAAGTCCTACCAGAGTGGAACGACGTAGCTTACATAGAAGCGGTTTTCATCTTGCACCGTGGCACCGGTGATATCCGGGCTGGCGTGGGCATTTCGCCAGGTTACGCCGAGGCCTTTGAGGGTGCCGGTGGGCACCTGGTAAGCCACGGTGACGTTACGTTCCCATTCACTGGTAGTGCCTTGGGTGGTGCGGATGTCATCGCCGTGTGCGTAGGACGTGGCGAAGGTCAGGCCGTTAAGGCCGAGTTTGCCGAAGTCATATTTGTACTGCGCCAGCCAGGTGCGCTCGCCGGCATGCTGGAATTTGTTCAGTTGCATGTTGGTGAGTGCCGGGGTGTCGGCGCCCGAGCCCGGGCCCTGGTTGCTGGCACCGCTGTTCAGGCCGGAATCCAGGTACGGGAAGTCGCTGTCGCCGCTGTTTTTCTGGATGCCCAGGCCGACGGTGTGGCCGTCCAGGCTGTAGCTTTCCAACAGGCTGACGGTGGACTGGTTGATGCGGCCCTTGGAGGTGCCATCGCCGTAGAGACCCGCAGCCGAATAGTCTTTGTCGCCCGCGGCGTTTTCACCCACACCCAGGCTGCGGTACAGGCGCACGTCGGTGTCGATCGCGCCGACAGGCAAGGCGTCATGGCGCTTGGCACCGAGGAAGAACTGCTGGTAGTAATCCTCAAGGTTGGAGTACCACAGGCTGACGGTGGTGTCCGGCAAACCTTTGTAGTCCGCGCCGCCGTAGAGGAAGCGATCGCTCTCTTTGGTACCGCCGGCGGTGATCATGCCCTGGTCGCCGGTTTCGTTGCGGATCTTGGTCTTGAGGATGTCACCGGCGGTAAAGGTGAAGTCGGTCAAGTCCTTGGAAACCAACTGCACGCCGGTGTTGGTCTGCTGGTACAGGCGGCCGTCGGTGTTGGCCAGCACCGGGTTGTTGCCGTACAGCGTACCGACGCGCAATTCATCCTGGGCGAAGCGCATCTTGAAGGTCGGGCTGAGCACGCCGAACTGGTCGGCCGACTTGCCGTTATCCAGCGGGAACATGCTGCCGGGGTAGCGGCCCTGGTGATCCTTGTCATTGAGGTCGCCGCCGGAGTCCAGTTTCAAACCGTAGAACGCCTGCAGGTCCAGGCCAAAGCCCACCGGCCCATCGGTGTAGCCGGACTTGAAATTGAACTCAAAACCCTGGCCCCAATCACGGATGCTGTGGGCCTTGTTATTGCTGTTCACCACATCCCGCCCCTGCTGGTTGAGGTAGCGGTTGAGCAGGGTCACGTCGGCGTGGCTGTCATCGATAAAATCGGCGTGGGCGGACAGCATAAAGCTCGCCATGGCGGCACCCACCATGGGGCTTAATAACGTCTTCATTGGTACCGGTCTCCGTCACTGTTCTGAAATGAAAGCGTCAAACGCTTCACACAATTAGGCGATGGCCATGTGACAGTTCGGAGTCAAAACACCCTTTACCCGGATGAAATTAAATTTAAGAAACCCAGTAAAGACGCGGGTTAGCGGGCAGTGGCGAAGATTTCGGCGAGCCAATCGACGAACACTCGCACCCTCGGCGACATGTGTCGGTTTTGCGGGTAGAGCACCGAAACCGGCATGGGCGGCGGTGGTGTATCAATGAGGATTTCCTGCATCACGCCCTGGTCGATCAGCTCGGCGATGCGGTAGTGCGGGCACTGGATAATGCCCAGTCCGGCGACTGCGCTGGCGGCATAAATCTCTGCGCCGAACACCGACAGCGCCCCCTCGATCGTCACTTCCTGCACCTGGCCGTCGACCATGAATTCGAAGGGGAACAGCTTCGCGGTGGTGCGTGAAACATAGTTCACCGCACGGTGCTCGCCCAGGTCGGCGAGGCGCTTCGGCTCGCCGTATTTGCGCAGGTAGGCCGGGCTCGCGCAGGTCACCTGGCGCAGCGTCGCAACCCGGCGACCGATCAACGCCGAATCCCCCAGGGTGCCCGCCCGCAGCACACAATCCACGCCTTCGGCGATCAGGTCGACGAAGCGGTCCGCCTCGCTGATGGACAGCTCGATTTCCGGGTAGCGCGCCATGAATTGCGGCAGCGCCGGGATCACGAAGTACTTGGCCAGGGTGCCGTGCAAATCCACCCGCAGGCGGCCCTTGGGGGCCACCGAACGGAAGGCCAGTTCCGCCTCTTCCAGCTCCGCCAACAGTTGCACACAGCGCAGGTAGTAGGCCTCGCCATCCAGCGTGGGGCGGACGCGGCGGGTGCTGCGCTCAAGCAACCGCGTGCCCAGCCAGGCTTCGAACTGGTTGAGGGTGTGGGTCAGGGTGGCGCGCGGCAGGTTCAGGTCATCGGCCGCCAGCGTGAAGCTGCTGCGTTCGTAAATCCTCACGAACACTTTCATCGCTTTGACCTGGTCCACGGCGCGTCTCCATTGTTGGCGATTCTTGAACAGTCAAGGCAACTCTGGCGCATTTATCGGCCTGGGTAAACATGTGAATCTGCTTCCACACCCAACCACTCCCCCAAGGAAACCCGATCATGACTACCCAAGTTGCTATCGTTACCGGCGCCTCTCGCGGCATCGGCGCCGTGGTTGCCAGACAACTGGCTGCCGACGGTTATGCCGTCGCCATCAACTACGCCAACAGCGCCATCGAAGCGTCAAGGCTGGTAGTGGAGTTGCGCCAGGCCGGCCACCAAGCCATAGCGATCCAGGGCGACGTGGCCAGCGCCGCCGACGTCAAGCGCCTGTTCGACGAGACCGAAGCCCAGCTGGGCAAGGTTGATGTGCTGATCAACAACGCCGGGATCCTCAAGGTGCTGCCGCTGGCCCAACACAGCGATGAGCTCTACAACCAGAACTTCGACATCCATACCCGCGGCACCTTCAACGCCCTGCGTGAAGCCGCCACCCGCCTGAACGACGGCGGGCGCATCGTCAATTTCTCCAGCAGCACCGTCGGCCTCAACTTCCCCGGTTATGCGGTGTACATCGCCAGCAAGGCGGCGGTGGAATCCCTGACCCAGGTGTTCGCCAAGGAAATGCGCGGCCGGCGCATCACCGTCAACGCCGTTGCCCCGGGCCCGGTGGCGACCGAACTGTTCCTGCATGGCAAAAGCGAAGAGCAGATCCAGGGCCTGGCCAAGATGGCACCCCTGGAACGCCTGGGCCAACCGGAAGATATCGCCCGCGTGGTGGCGTTCCTGGTGAGCCCGGCTGGTGGTTGGGTGAACGGGCAAATCCTGCGGGCCAATGGTGGTTTGGTCTGAAGACCGGCAAACGCTCGTTCAACGGCAAACTACTATTGTGGCGAGGGAGCTTGCTCCCGCTGGAGTGCGCAGCGCTCCCATCTTTTTTGGGGCCGCTGCGCAGCCCAGCGGGAGCAAGCTCCCTCGCCACAGGTTTGCTGTTCACGGAAAATCAGCGGGTATCAGGAGACTTCAGATATGCACACCGCCCTCGTCATCACCGCCGGCCTGATCCTCCTCGCGCTGATGCTGTTCATCGGCCAAAAGCTGGGCGTCAGCCGGCACATTCTGGCCTACAGCTTTGTCGGGATCTGGCTGGTGGTGTCGGTGGTGAACGGCGCGGTAGGTGTGGTCACTGCCGGCCAGCCCCTGGTCTCGGAGCTGGTGATCGGCAGCGGGGTATTCGGTGCGCCGTTGGTGGCACTGGCCCTGTTTATCAGGGCCTGAGCCTTAACGAACCAGGTGCAGGAACTGCATGTGCCGTTCGTACTGGTCGAGGATGTCGTTGATGATCTGCTCCTTGGTGTAGCCCACCAAGTCGTAGTCCTGACTGCCCTCGCTCAAGTGCACTTCCGCCCGGTAGTAGCGGCGGTTGTTAAGCTGCTTGGAACCCATGCCGCCCCGTGCGAATGACGGGGTGAAATAGCCGCGCATCTGTACCTGATACACAAACGGGTGCTGCTCGCCGTGGCCGATCTCCAGGCTGACGCTGTCATTGGCCGGGTCAGGCTGGGTGACCACGTTGAGGCCTTTTTCGACAAACACCGCCGTCACTTCTTCGATGGCGGGGCGCACCGTGGTCTCGAGGAAACGGTACACCTCATCCCGTGACGGGAAATGCACCGCCTGGCTCAGGCGCTGGCGCCAACCGCCCGTGCCCTTGCGTGAGCCCGATACCGGCGCGAGGGAATGCATCTGCGCAATCTGCTTCTGCGACTCAAGGTAGAACGCCTTGTGCAGCCCCCACATCATCAGCAGCAGGATCATCGAGAACGGTAGCGAGGTCAGGACCACGGCAGACTTGAGCGAATCGATGCTGCCGGCAAACAGCAGCGCGCTGGTCACCAACGCGGTCATCGCGCCCCAGAACACTCGCAGCCACTTCGGCCCGTCTTCATCGGCGTTGCCGCCTTTGGCCGACAAGGTCGAGAGCACCACGGTGCCGGAGTCAGCCGAGGTGACGAAGAACACGAAGCTGATAAACACCGTGACCGCGATCACCGTCTTGCTCCACGGGTAGGTTTCCAGCAGCAGGTAGAGGCTCATCGACGGGTCATCAATGGCCGACTGACCCAGCGCCGTGAGGCCGTGGTTGAGCACCTGGTCGATGGCGCTGTTGCCGAAGATCGACATCCACGCCAGGGTGAAACCCAACGGGATCAACAGCACGCCGAACACGAATTCACGGATGGTGCGGCCGCGGGAAATACGCGCAATAAACAGACCCACGAACGGCGACCATGCGATCCACCAGGCCCAATAGAACACGGTCCAGCCGCCCAGCCAGTCGCTCGGTTTGTCGTAGGCGTAGAGGTCGAAACTCTTGGTCGGCAAGGCGCCGAGGTAGTCGCCGATGTTCTGGATCAGGGTGTTGAGCAAGTGTTGGGTAGGGCCGGCGAACAACACGAACAGCAGCAGCGCACAGGCCAGCAGCATGTTGATGTCGGACATCACCCGCACGCCTTTATCGACACCGGAGACCGCCACCAGGATCGCCGCGCCCATCATCAAGGTGATGAGGCCGACCTGGATCCACTGGGTGTGGGCCACGCCGAACAGGTAATCGAGCCCGGAGTTGAGGTGCAACACGCCAAAGCCCATGTCGGCGCCGAGGCCGAACACCGTGGCGATGATGCCGAAGCCGTCTACCGCATAACCGATGGGGCCGTTGATGCGCTTGCCGATCAGCGGATACAGCGCCGAGCGCAACGCCAGCGGCAGGTTATGCCGGTAGGCGAAGTACGCCAGGGCCATGCCGACGAAGGCGAACACGCCCCAGCCATGCAGGCCCCAGTGCAGAAACAGGATCTGCATGGCCTGGCGCGCCGCGTCACCGTTCAGGGCCTCGCCCTGGGGCGGTTGCACCAGGTGAGTCAGGGGTTCGGACACGCAGAAGAAAAACAGCGTGATGCTGATCCCGGCGGCGAACAGCATGCCGGCCCAGGACAGGTAACTGAATTCGGGCTCGTCGTGGTCGGCACCGAGTTTGATCTTGCCGTAGCCCGATAACGCGGTGACCACCACGAAGACCAGATACAGGGTCATCGCCAGCATGTAGTACCAGCCGACCGTGTTGGCCGCCCAGTTTTGTGCGGCCAGCAGCCAGGCGCCGGCTTGTTCGGGAATCGCGATGACGGTCAGGCCGAACAGCAGGATGAAGCTCGCGGCGAAGTAAAACACCGGCGGGTTCATGCGGACCAGACCGCTGGAAGGTGTGGACGATGCACTCATGTAGGGCGCACCTCAAGGGTATGGGATGTGGCTGTAAAAAACGGACTCAGCAAAGGTAAGCCTCCTGTTGTGAGCGGGCAGCGAACCACCGATTTAACTTGAACGAACAGTCAAGTTAAACATGGATAGGGGTTTGAGGACTAATCGCAGGGCCGAGTGGTAGGTGTTTCCTACACTAGCTCAAGGAAAGGTATGACGTATGGGGATGACGAAACGTTCAGCGATTGCTGAGGGAAATACGGCTCGAATTTGAGTAGTGCGGCTCAAATTTGGAATGCAGACAAAATGTGGGAGCGGGCTTGCTCGCGAATGCGGCGTGTCAGCCAACACTTCTGGCGACTGATACACCGCATTCGCGAGCAAGCCCGCTCCCACATTGGATCTGTGTGATCGTTAGAGAGGGCGCTGCTCTATTTCTGCGTCCCATCATCATGCTGCAGATTCGCCTGGGTCAGGTTCGCCCCCGCCGGCACACTGCGCGTCAGCCACACATTGCCGCCAATGGTCGAGCCCTTGCCGATGGTAATCCGCCCCAGGATCGTCGCCCCGGCGTAGATCACCACGTCATCCTCGACAATCGGATGCCGCGGATGGCCTTTCTGCAATTGCCCATCCTCATCCGCCGGGAAACGCTTGGCGCCCAATGTCACGGCCTGGTAGATCCGTACCCGCTCGCCGATGATCGCCGTCTCGCCAATCACCACACCCGTCCCGTGGTCAATAAAGAAGCTCGGGCCGATCTGCGCGCCCGGGTGAATATCAATCCCGGTCGCCGAATGCGCGATTTCCGCGCTGATGCGCGCCAGCAACGGCAAGCCTGCCCGATACAAGTGGTGCGCCAGGCGATGGTGAATCACCGCCAAAATCCCCGGGTAGCACAACAGCACTTCATCCACGCTGCGCGCCGCCGGGTCGCCGTGGTAGGCGGCGAGCACGTCGGTGTCCAACAGGCTGCGCAAGCCTGGCAACGCCAGGGCGAAATCCTGGATCAGGTGGATGGCATGGGCGTCGACTTCACTGTCATCCTGGCCACCTTGCCGCGCGGCATATCGCAGCTCCAGGCGCGCCTGGGCGAGCAATGCATTCAGCGCCACATCCAGGGTGTGGCCGACGTAGAAGTCTTCACTTTCTTCACGCAGGTCCACCGGCCCCAGACGCATGGGGAACAGCGCACCACACAACGCCTCGAGAATCTGCGCCACGGCTTCCCGTGAAGGCAGCTCGCGCCCGCCCTGCTCGCCGCTGACCCGGCCGTTGCGGGTGCGCCACTGGTCCCGGGCGCTGCGCAGCTGGCTGACGATGGTCTGTAATTGCCAATGACTGGAACGCTCACTCACGGTCTTCACTCCTGACGAAATGCCCATCACTTTACGGCAAGGAACCTGAGCGTCCTTAAGAACCAATAGTGCAATGCTAATAACCCGTCGACATAAGCGATTGGCGGTTGCCGACGCAAAAGTGCCTGCCTATAGTCCCAGCATCTCTGACCACCCGTGCGTAGCCATGATCAAACAACAGCTCGACCGCTTTAACCGTCTGGAACTGCTGGGCGGCGCCACCGCCCTGGAAAAACTCGAGCGGCTGTCGGCCTGGCTGGGGCGTGACGTCTACGTCAAACGCGACGACACCACGCCGCTGGCGATGGGCGGCAACAAGCTGCGCAAACTCGAATACCTCGCCGCCGATGCGCTGGCCCAGGGTGCCGACACCCTGGTGACCGCCGGCGCGATCCAGTCCAACCATGTACGCCAGACCGCTGCGCTGGCCGCCAAGCTGGGCCTGGGCTGCGTTGCCCTGCTGGAAAACCCGACGGGCACCGAAGACCCCAACTACCTGGCCAACGGCAACCGCCTGTTGCTGGAGCTGTTCGACGCCAAGGTCGAGTTGGTGGAGAACCTGGACAACGTCGACGACCAGCTCAACGCCCTCGCCGACCGCCTGCGCAGCAACGGCAAGAAGCCGTACCTGGTGCCCATCGGCGGCTCCAACGCCCTCGGCGCCCTGGGTTACGTGCGCGCCGGGCTGGAGCTGGCCGGGCAGATTGAAGACAGCGGCATCCCGTTCTCCACCGTGGTCCTGGCCTCCGGCAGCGCCGGCACCCACAGCGGCCTGGCCCTGGCGCTGGCCGAAGTGCTGCCCGAGCTGCAAGTGATTGGCATCACGGTGTCCCGTACCGACGAAGCCCAGCGCCCCAAGGTGCAGGGCCTGGCCGAACGTACCGCCGAACTGCTCGGCGTGCCGCTGCCGGACGCGTTCAAGGTGATCCTGTGGGACGAGTACTTCGCCCCCCGTTATGGCGAGCCGAGTGCCGGCACGCTGGCGGCGATCAAGCTGGTAGCCAGCCAGGAAGGCCTGCTGCTGGACCCGGTCTACACGGGCAAGGCCATGGCCGGGTTGCTGGATGGCATTGGACGCCAGCGCTTTGAAGAGGGGCCGATCATCTTCCTGCACACGGGTGGCGCACCGGCGTTGTTTGCCTATGATTCGAGCTTTTGATATTCCATAAAGAAATATCAATCTGATTTTATATTATTTTCAAGTCTTAAAAACCGGCTTTATAGTCGCGCCGTAGGCGAGCTTGATGGCGATACGCATGACTGGGCAGATCCAAAACACCGAGTTGATGCAATCGCGGGCAAGCCCGGCTCCCACACACGGCGCTTTTAAGGCAGGATACGACTACCGCGTCACCTGCATCGCTCAACATAAAAAACACAGGGGCTCTTCATGACTATTTCCGTATTCCGTCGCACGTTACTGGTTGGCACATTGGGGCTGGCGCTTGGCGCCGGGTGGCTCGGTCAGGCAGTTGCCGGCGAGCAGTTGGACAACATCAAGAAAGCCGGCGAAATCAAGATTGGCCTGGAAGGCACCTACCCGCCGTTCAGCTTCGTCGACGAAAGCGGCAAGCTCAGCGGTTTCGAGGTCGAGTTGTCTGAAGCGCTGGCCAAGAAGCTGGGCGTCAAGGTCAAGCTGCAAGCCACGCCGTGGGATGGCATCCTCGCCGCCCTGGAATCCAAGCGCCTGGACGCGGTCGTCAACCAGGTGACCATCTCCGATGCGCGCAAGGAAAAGTATGACTTCTCCAAGCCTTACACCGTTTCCGGGATCCAGGCGCTGACCCTGGCGAAGAACGTCGACACCATCAAGACCGCCGACGACCTGGCCGGCAAGAAAATCGGTGTGGGCCTGGGCACCAACTACGAACAATGGCTCAAGGAAAACCAACCGAAAGCCATCGTCAAAACCTACAACGATGACCCAACCAAGTTCCAGGACCTGCGCATCGGCCGTGTCGACGCCATCCTGATCGACCGCCTCGCCGCGCTGGAATACGCCAAGAAAGCCAAGGACACCGCCGCTGCCGGTGCTGCTTTCTCCCGTCAGGAAGCCGGTATTGCCCTGCGCAAAGGCGAGCCTGAACTGCTGGCCGCCGTGAACAAGGCTCTGGACGAACTGCGCGCCGACGGTACCTTGAAGAAGCTGTCCGAGAAGTACTTCAACGCTGACGTTACTCAATAATGGAAGCAGGTTTCCAACTCGCGCTGGACTCCGCGCCCTTTCTGCTCAAGGGCGCGTACTTCACGGTCATCCTTAGCCTCGGCGGGATGTTTTTCGGCTTGCTGCTGGGCTTCGGCCTGGCCTTGATGCGCCTGTCGCGCTTCAAGTTGTTGAGCTGGACCGCCCGCGTCTACGTGTCGTTCTTTCGCGGCACGCCCTTGCTGGTACAGCTGTTCCTGATCTACTACGGCTTGCCGCAAGTGGGCATCGAGCTGGATCCGATCCCGGCGGCCATGATCGGCTTTTCGCTGAACATGGCTGCTTACGCCTGTGAAATCCTGCGTGCCGCCATCGGTTCCATCGAGCGCGGCCAGTGGGAAGCTGCGGCCAGTATCGGCATGACCCGTGCGCAGACCCTGCGCCGGGCCATCCTGCCGCAGGCCATGCGCACGGCCTTGCCGCCGCTGGGCAACAGCTTTATTTCCCTGGTCAAGGACACTGCCCTGGCCGCCACCATCCAGGTGCCGGAGCTGTTCCGCCAGGCGCAATTGGTCTCGGCCCGTACCTTCGAAATTTTCACCATGTATCTGTCCGCCGCCTTGATCTACTGGATTCTTGCCAGCGTCCTGGCACACGTGCAAAACCGCCTGGAAGCACGAGTCAACCGGCATGACCTGGAGTCTTGAAGCATGATCGTGGTTGAAAAACTGACCAAACAATTCAAGGGTCAGGTGGTGCTTAACGGGATCGACCTTGAGGTCAAGGAAGGCGAAGTCGTCGCCATCATCGGCCCCAGCGGTTCCGGCAAGACCACCTTGCTGCGCTGCCTGAATTTCCTCGAAGAACCCACCAGTGGCCGAATCAAGGTCGGTGACATCGAGATCGACAGCAGCCGCCCGCTCAACCAACAGCAAAGCCTGGTGCGGCGCCTGCGCCAGCACGTGGGTTTTGTGTTCCAGAACTTCAACCTGTTCCCGCACCGCACGGCCCTGGAGAACGTCATCGAAGGCCCGATCGTGGTCAAGAAGATGCCCCGGGCCGCCGCAGATGCCCTGGGCCGCAAGCTATTGGCCCGGGTCGGCCTGGCAGGCAAGGAAGACGCCTACCCACGCCGCCTCTCCGGTGGGCAGCAGCAACGGGTGGCCATTGCCCGGGCCCTGGCGATGGAGCCGGAGGTGATCCTGTTCGATGAGCCGACTTCGGCCCTGGACCCGGAGCTGGTAGGCGAAGTGCTGGCGACCATTCGCAGCCTCGCGGAAGAAAACCGCACCATGGTCATCGTGACCCACGAAATGAGTTTCGCCCGGGATGTGGCCAACCGGGTGATCTTCTTCGACAAGGGCGTCATTATTGAACAAGGCGAAGCCAAGGCGCTGTTTGCCAACCCGAAAGAAGAACGTACCCGGCAGTTTCTCAGCAAGTTCATCAACAACTAACTTGCGCCGATTCATTGTAAGAAGCTTCGCTTTATAGAGTTGCCGAAAGGCAACTCGCCTCTTTAGTGTTTTTGGGGAAACACCCTTTATTCATTGGGTAAAAGTCACCCTGAAGCACGCACTTGCAGCGCCCTCCCAGTAAGACCCTTCTGAATATTCCATAACCCCCTGTTTGCCCCGCCCAGCCTCTTGACGCCAACTAACCAAGCCTCTTATCTAACGCCCAGAGGATTGGATCCATTCTGGTTTTTTATTAAATCGTTTCTTTCGGACTACGTCGCCTGCCCGCGCCTGATGTCCGGAACGATTGCTGCTGGCTGCACCAAGGAGATTATTTATGAAGCGTATTTCCACCCAGGCGCTGCTCACTGCCCCGACCTTGCCCCAGGCCCATCGAGAAGGCATCAATGCCCTCGCTGCGACAAACCTGCAGGTCGATATCGCGCCTTACTGCGGCATGGACGAGGGCGACCTGATCGAGTTGTTCTGGAACAACTGCTTTGCCGCCTCCCGGCGCATCACCGCCGGCAAGATCGGCATGCCCACCAGCCTGCGAGTGCCGGAGAGCTTTGTGCAAAATGGCCCGGCACGGATTCATTACCGGGTCATGCAGGTCGGCCACGGCCCGGCGCGCTCGGCCATCACCCGGGTGCAGGTCAAGACCGACTACCCCGGCGGCATGCCCTCGGCACTGAGCCTTGATGAAAACCAGAACCTGGCCGCCGTCAGCCTGCCCGAGACCATCCGTCGCCATGGCGTCAACAGCAGCCAGATCCGCCGTGGCGTGCCCCTGACCATCGAGCCGTACCTGAACATGGCGACCGATGACGAGATCACCCTGCGCTGGGGTGACGTGCGCCTGGACCTGCCGAGCATCCAGGCTGGCGATGTGGGCAAGGCGGTGCAGGTGTGGGTGCCGTCGGCCATCATTGTCGAGGCTGGTGATGACCATCGCCTCGAAGTGACCTACTGCATTCTCGACCGGGTCGGCAACAATTCAAGCTGGGCGCCAGCCCGCATCCTGCGCATCGCCGCGCTCGCTCCCCAGGCCCCGACCAGCCCCGCCAGGGCCCCGCT
>NZ_JACARS010000040.1:0-9113 GCF_013386485.1 Pseudomonas sp. P7758
CCGCTGTAAGAGCGGAACCCTAAGTGGCCGTTACCTAAATAACGGATATGTACTCAGTTCAAAAAGCCCGATAAGCCCGCATAAACAGCCCCACAACCTCCTGCACATGCTCCTCGGCCGCCTCAGCGCTCAACTGCCCCCCACACCCATACAACAAACAAAAATTCGCCGTCCCCTTGAGCAAGCAAAAAAAATGCTCCGCCGCGGTGAACGGTTTGGCAATACGCAATGCGCCACTTTGGTCGATCTTACAGAGCAGCCGCTCCATCCCCTGCAACATACGCATCGGCCCAGCCTCGAAAAAGATCTGCGACAACTTCGGATCCTGACTCCCGGACGTCATCATCAACCGATGCAGGTTCACCGACTCCTCGCTATTGATCAGCACATGAAACCCGCGGGCGATATTGAGCAGCACCTTCTCCACCGGCATACCCTCGGGCAGCTCGAAATACATCACCGGTAACTGCTCTTCGCACTTGGCAACCACCGCCGCCGAGAACAGCGTCTCCTTGTCGGTGAAATGGCTGTACACCGTCAGCTTCGACACCCCGGCCTCCACTGCCACGGCATCCATGCTGGTACTGGCATACCCATTACTCAAAAACAGAATCTTCGCCGCATCAAGAATCGCCTGGCGTTTTGCCATGTCCTTGGGACGCCCGGGGCTATTGGTGTTCACAGGATTGTCGGACATTTTCACTTTATTACTGGACTGGTGAGTTTGGTATTAATAACATACTGGCCAGTATAATTATTCCTAGCACCATTAGCGAAAGGTCCTTCAGCATGCGCAGCTATTTCCTGCCACTCGCGTTGCCTGCCAGCTTGTTATTCCTGTTGGCTGCCTGTGGCCATGAAGAAGCGGCGCAAACCACCGTCCGCCCGGCCATGGTGGTTCAGCCAGAGCCTTCGGCGCAGGCTTCCGACAGCTACCCGGGCGAGGTGCGTGCACGCTATGAACCCGACCTGGCCTTTCGCATTGGCGGCAAAGTCAGCCGACGACTGGTGGAGGAGGGCGAGCGCGTCAAGGCCAACCAGCCCCTGGCCGAACTCGACCCTCAGGACGTACGCCTGCAACTGGAAGCCACCCGTGCCCAGGTCGCCGCTGCCGACGCCAACCTGAGCCTGGTACGCGCCGAGCGTGACCGCTACAAGACCCTGATGGACCGTCAGATGGTCAGCCGCTCCCAGTACGACAATTCCGAAAACCTCTACCGCTCCGGTGAAGCACGCCTCAAGCAGATCAAGGCCGAATTCGACGTGGCCAATAACCAGGCCGGTTACGCCGTGTTGCGCGCACCCCAGGATGGCGTGGTCGCCAAGCGTGCAGTGGAAGTCGGCCAGGTGGTGTCGGCCGGCCAGACCGTATTCACCCTGGCCACCGATGGCGAGCGGGAGGTGTTGATCAGCCTGCCGGAGCAAAGCTTCGGGCGTTTCAAGATTGGCCAGCCGGTGTCCGTGGAACTGTGGAGCCAGCCCGACCAGCGCTTCAACGGCCGCATCCGCGAACTGTCGCCGGCTGCCGATCCAAAGTCGCGAACCTTCGCCGCCCGCGTCGCGTTTACCGGCGGCAAAGTGCCTGCGGAACTGGGGCAGAGCGCTCGCGTCTTCATCCAGGCTGACGGGGTGATTCCCCTGGCGGTGCCGCTGTCTGCCCTGAGCGCGGAGAACGGCGCGTCCTACGTCTGGGTGGTGCAGCCCGACAATACCCTCAAGCGCACACCGGTGCGGATCGGCGCCTTTGGCGAGAAAACCGTGCCGGTGCTGGAAGGCTTGAACCCCACTGATTGGGTGATCGCCGCCGGTGTGCATGTACTCCATGAGGGCCAGCAAGTGCGCCCGGTGGATCGCGCCAATCGAGTGGTAAGTCTGGCGGCCAAGGAGTAGTCCCCGATGGGTTTCAATCTTTCCGAATGGGCGTTGCGTAATCGCCAGATCGTACTGTTCCTGATGATCCTGCTGGCAGTGGTCGGCACCTTGTCCTACACCAAGCTGGGACAAAGCGAAGACCCGCCGTTTACCTTCAAGGCCATGGTGATCAAGACCAACTGGCCAGGCGCTACGGCCCAGGAAGTGTCGCGCCAGGTCACCGAGCGTATTGAAAAGAAATTGATGGAGACCGGCGACTACGAGCGCATCGTCTCCTTCTCGCGGCCCGGTGAATCCCAGGTCACCTTCATGGCCCGGGACTCGATGCACTCCGCAGAGATCCCGGACCTCTGGTACCAGGTGCGCAAGAAAATCAGCGATATTCGCCAGACCCTGCCACCGGATATCCAGGGCCCGTTTTTCAACGATGAATTCGGTACCACCTTCGGCAATATCTACGCCCTGACCGGCGATGGCTTTGACTACGCCGTGCTCAAGGACTACGCCGACCGCATCCAGATTCAGCTGCAACGGGTGCCAGATGTCGGCAAGGTCGAACTGCTGGGCTTGCAGGACGAGAAGATCTGGATCGAGCTGTCCAACCTCAAGCTCGCCACCCTCGGCCTGCCGCTGGCGGCCGTGCAGCAGGCGTTGCAGGAACAGAACGCGGTGTCCACCGCCGGCTTCTTTGAAACCCCGAGCGAGCGCGTGCAGTTAAGGGTGTCCGGCAACTTCAAGACCGTTAAGGAGATTCGCGACTTCCCGATCCGCGTCGGTGATCGTACGTTCCGTATCGGTGACGTGGCCGAGATTCATCGTGGCTTCAACGATCCACCGGCACCGCGCATGCGCTACATGGGCGCCGACGCCATCGGGCTGGCCGTGGCCATGCGTGATGGTGGCGACATCCTGGTGCTGGGCAAGGCCCTGGAAGGCGAATTCGCACGCCTGCAGAAGAACCTTCCTGCCGGTATGGAACTGCGCAAGGTGTCGGACCAGCCGGCAGCGGTAAAAACCAGTGTCGGCGAATTCGTCCAGGTGCTCGCCGAGGCCCTGGCGATTGTGTTGCTGGTGAGCTTTTTCTCTCTGGGCGTGCGCACCGGCATGGTGGTCGCCCTGGCGATTCCGCTGGTGTTGGCCATGACGTTTGCCACCATGTATTACCTCGGCATCGGCCTGCACAAAATCTCCCTCGGCGCGCTGGTGCTGGCGCTGGGCTTGCTGGTGGACGATGCGATCATCGCCGTGGAAATGATGGCGATCAAAATGGAGCAAGGGTACGACCGGCTCAAGGCCGCCAGTTTCGCCTGGACCAGCACAGCCTTCCCGATGCTCACCGGCACCCTGATCACGGCCGCGGGTTTCCTGCCGATTGCCACGGCGCAATCGAGCACCGGTGAATACACCCGCTCGATCTTCCAGGTGGTGACCATTGCGCTGCTGGCCTCGTGGGTCGCCGCAGTGATGTTCGTGCCGTACCTGGGGGAAAAACTCCTGCCGGACCTGGCGAAGATTCATGCGGCCAAGCATGGCACCGACGGGCCGGATCCCTACGGCACACCCTTCTATCAGCGCGTAAGACGCCTGGTGGAGTGGTGTGTGCGTCGGCGCAAGACGGTGATCGTCCTGACCTTGCTGCTGTTTATCGGCTCGGTGGCGCTGTTCCGCTTTGTGCCCCAGCAGTTCTTCCCGGCTTCCGGGCGACTGGAACTGATGGTCGACCTGAAACTGGCTGAAGGCGCGTCCCTGAGCAATACGGCTGACCAGGTCAAACGCCTTGAAGCCTTGCTCAAGGAACATGCAGGTATTGAAAATTATGTGGCCTACGTCGGTACCGGTTCGCCACGTTTCTACCTGCCGCTGGACCAGCAACTGCCGGCCGCCAGCTTTGCCCAGTTTGTGGTGTTGGCCAAGACCATCGAGGAGCGCGAAAGCTTGCGCACCTGGCTGATCGAAACCCTCAACGAACAATTCCCGGACCTGCGTTCGCGGGTTACGCGGCTTGAAAACGGCCCGCCGGTTGGCTACCCCGTGCAGTTTCGGGTAACGGGCGAGCACATCGAAGAAGTCCGGGCCCTGGCGCGGAAAGTGGCGGCCAAGGTTCGCGAAAATACCCACGTGGTCAACGTGCACCTGGACTGGGAAGAACCGAGCAAGATCGTCTACCTCAACGTTGACCAGGACCGCGCCCGTGCCCTCGGCGTGAGCACCGCCAACCTGTCGAAATTCCTCCAGAGTTCCCTCACGGGCTCCAGCGTCAGCCAGTACCGCGAGGACAACGAGTTGATCGAAATCCTGCTGCGCGGCACGGTGCATGAGCGCACCGAGCTGTCGCTGCTGCCAAGCCTGGCGGTGCCGACCGACAACGGCAAGAGCGTGGCGCTGTCGCAGATCGCGACCCTGGAATACGGCTTTGAGGAAGGCATCATCTGGCACCGTAATCGCCTGCCGACCGTGACCGTTCGCGCCGATATCTACGGCAAGGAACAACCGGCCACCCTGGTGCAGCAGATCCTGCCGACCCTCGAAGGCGTGCGTGCTGAACTGCCGGACGGCTACCTGCTGGAAGTTGGCGGCACGGTCGAGGATTCCGCCCGTGGGCAGAACTCGGTCAAGGCCGGTGTGCCGCTGTTTATCGTGGTGGTGCTGACCTTGCTGATGCTGCAATTGCGCAGCTTCTCCCGCACCGCGATGGTGTTTCTCACGGCGCCCTTGGGCCTGATCGGGGTGACACTGTTCCTGCTGGTGTTCCGCCAGCCCTTTGGGTTCGTGGCGATGCTGGGGACCATCGCGCTGTCGGGGATGATCATGCGTAACTCGGTGATCCTGGTGGACCAGATCGAGCAGGACATCAAGGCCGGCCTGGCTCCCTGGCAGGCGATTATCGAGGCGACCGTGCGGCGCTTCCGGCCGATTGTGCTGACGGCGCTGGCGGCCGTACTGGCGATGATCCCGCTGTCCCGCAGCGTGTTCTTCGGGCCGATGGCCGTGGCGATCATGGGCGGCTTGATTGTTGCGACGGCATTGACCCTGTTGTTCCTGCCCGCGCTGTATGCGGCGTGGTTTCGGGTCCGCAAGGAGGCGGTGTAAGGCTGCGAGTGGCAGGGGTGTCCTGTAAGGAAATGCCTCTGGTCATTCACACATAGACGCAAACTGCGACCCTGGGCGACGGAACGTTTGCCCGTGGTGCTCCACTCAGAATTGTCTGATTGACAGACGTCGTTGTCGGGGCCGCAAGCCTGCGGTCCCGATGAACAACAATGAGTTCATGGAGTGTCATATGTTTATTTTGTCTGCCCTGGCAGCTTTCAAAGGTGCTTTCCTGGGGTCACTGCTGGGCAATCTGTTGCCTGGTTCCAATAAAGAAGCTGATACGGCGCGACCGCACAAGCCCGGCCATGGACGGCCCGGTTTCAACCACGGCCATCACTCCCGACCAACGGGGCCTGTCCTGCCTGCGCGGCCCAAGCCGTATCACCAGGCGCCGGTGCATGAGGCCCACCAACCCTACCAGAGGTCGTCGGCACTCTTTCCGATCCATCGGTAGCCGCTGACTCGAGGCAGCCCGGGAACCACTCGGGCTGCCTTGCCACTCAGAGGGGGCTTTTGACCATAGATATCGAGGAGTGTGTATGATTTTTCCAGTACTGGTTTCACCACTGCACCTGTTGGGGGCTGTATTTGGAATAGGGCCGAATTTCGGTCGGTCCAATGGCAATGGCCAGCCCGAGATCAACATTAATATCAAAACCGAAAACAACACCACCAACAGCAGCAACAGCAATGCCGTGGGTAGTGATTTGCCTTGCAAGTGCCGCTATTAAAAAAAACGCCCTGAATAGTTCAGGGCGTTTTTAGTTGCCGGGTATGGTCTACAGCGCCCCGAACACCTTCTTGGCCAAGCTGGTGGCAGCCGCCGCCGGGTTCTTGCGAATGGTTTCTTCCTGCTGGGCGATCATCTTGAACAGCCCGTCCAGCGCCTGTTCGGTCACGTAGCTTTCGACATTGGCGCTCTTGGCATCAATGGCGCCAAAGGTGGCGGCCTTGCCGGCGAGCGCGTTGTACTGCTGGGCCACGCCGACCTTGTCGGTAGCGGCCTTGACGATCGGCAGGAACTTGGCCCGGATCTCGTCACGGCTGCTTTTGTTCAGGTACTGGGTGGCCGAGTCCTGGCCGCCGGTGAGGATGCCCTTGGCATCGGTCACGCTCATGTTTTTCACCGCGTTTACCAGGATCGGCTGGGCCTGGGTGACAGCAGACTCGGCCGCCTTGTTCATGCTGGTTTCAAGTTGCGTGACCTGGTCACCCATGCCGAACATTTTCAACTTGTCAGCGACTTTGCCCAACTTGCCCGGCAGGCCGATCTTCACTTCGGGGTTGTTGCTGAAACCACCGGGCACACCCAGTTGTTTCACGGCAATCTGTGCGCCTTGGGTCAGTGCATCCTTGAGGCCGCCGGTGGCGTCGCCCTGGGACAGGCTGCCGAGGGACAAGGCCATGGCGTTGGCACCGAGCAGCAAGCCGGCGCACAGGGCAGTGAGGCGAAGGGAGTTACGGAGCATGGGCGCTTCCTTATGTTCGATATTTTAATCAGTGTGCAACCGCATCCACGCGCAGGCGCAGCGGTTGTGGGTCCTGGCCGTTCAACTGCACGGAGTGCCGTTCGGTGGTGATAAACAGTAGCTTGCCCTCCAGTTCGATGCGAGCGCTCACTGAGTAACTGTGGCCAGGCTTGACCTGGGTCGGGTCGTAGCTCAGATGAAAGGGCAGCGGCACCTGGCCTTTCACCGGGCCTTTCTGCTCGGCCAGGGTCACGGCCGGGGCATCCATCAAGGACACATCCTGCAGGGTCACACTCAAGGTGGCGGCGGGCGGCAGGGCGATGCGTTGCAGGTAGAAGACTTCGCCATCGAGGCTGGCTTTGGGCGCGGGGCTCATGGTCTGGCAGGCTCCCAGCAGGGCGGTCAGGCCCAGGAGGATGATTTTTTTCATGGTGCAGCTCCTTGTCAACGGCGCCAGAAACACCCTGGCGCCTCGGTCACTCTAGTGTGTTTCTTCGGGTACCACAGGCTGGTCTGGCGCCTCCTCGCTGCGATGCAGTGCGACCTGGCGAATCGACAGGCGAATCTCCGCGGGCAATACGCGTTTGGCTGCACCTTCGGCCAGCTCACCCAGCAGCGGGTGATAGCTCAGTTTGCCGGCCTCGTCGCGACGCAGCACATCTTGCTCCAGCAGGGTCTGGATAAAATGTCGGAAAAGGCTCTTGTCGAAGAACTCCGGGGCATTCAGGCCGTGCAGGATCGACAGGCGCTGGGCCATGACCGTGCACAGGTCTTCCAGCTCTTCGGCGCTGATGCTGTTCTGGCCGCTGTTGAGCAGCAGCGAGATCGCCATGTAGAAGCGTTGCAGGGTCTGGGCGATGCTCTTGGACAGCAGGGTCAACAGCACAAACTGCCGTGAGCTCGGCGCCGGGCGCAGGTACACGTCGTTTTCAAAACGCAGCAGGCCTTGTTCGACGAAGGCTTCGAGCCACTGGTCGACCACAGCGTCCAGTTCGTCCAGGGACCAGCGGATAAACAGCTCCGATTGCAGGTACGGGTAGAGCGCACGGGTATAGCGCAGGATCTGTTCGCGGCTCATCCGCGAGCTGCTCTGGAAGAAACTTGCCAGCAGCGCCGGCAGGGCGAAGATGTGTAGCACGTTGTTGCGGTAGTAGGTCATCAGGACGGCGTTCTGCTCGTCCAGGTAGAGGATCTTGCCCAGTGCATCGCTCTGTTCCGACAGCAGGTGCATGTCCTTGACGTGCTTGATCAGCGCCAGGCCGTCGCCTTCCGGCAGGGTGGTGTGGGGCGAGTAGGGCACCTTGCGCAGCAGTGCCAGGTACAGATCCAGCTGGCGCGCCATCGCCTGTTCGTCCAGGGCCAGGCGGGTGGTGGACAGCAGCGCGAGGGCCACCAGGTTCACCGGATTGATCGCCGCCGCTTCGTTCAAGTGTTGCGCCACCCGTTCTCCGAGGCGGTTGGTGGTTTCGTTGAGCCACGCCGGCTTGTAGTTCGGGCCCAGCTCCTGGGAGCGCCAGTCGGGCTGCTCGCTGTCGAGGAATTCAGCCAGCTTGATCGGTTCGCCGAAGTTCACGGCGACCTGGCCAAAGCGCTGCTTGAGGGCGCCGACCACTTTGAAAATATCGAAAATCGACTCTTTCTTCTTGCTCGCACCGCGCAGTTCGCCCAGGTAAGTGCGGCCTTCCAGCACCCGCTCATAGCCGATGTACACCGGCACGAACACGATGGGCATGCGCGAGGAACGCAGGAAGCTGCGCAGGGTGATCGCCAGCATCCCGGTCTTCGGTTGCAGCATGCGCCCGGTGCGCGAGCGTCCGCCTTCGACGAAGTATTCCACCGGGAAACCCTTGGTGAACAAGGTGTGCAGGTATTCGTTGAACACCGAGGTGTACAGCGGGTTGCCCTTGAAAGTACGGCGCATGAAAAACGCCCCGCCACGGCGCAACAGGCTGCCGATCACCGGCATGTTCAGGTTGATCCCGGCGGCGATGTGCGGCGGGGTCAAGCCATTCTTGAACAGGAGATAGGAGAGCAGCAGGTAGTCGATATGGCTGCGATGGCACGGTACATAGATCACCTCGTAGCCCTGGGCGACCTTTTGCACACCTTCGATGTTGTTGACCTTGATGCCGTCGTAGATCTTGTTCCAGAACCAGCTCAGCACCACTTCGAGGAAACGGATGGCGGTGTAGGTGTAGTCCGAGGCGATCTCGTTGCCATAGCGCAGGGCCTGGGCCTTGGCTTTCTCGGGGGTGATTTTCTCGCGTTCGGCCTCATCGAGGATCGCCTGGCGTACCAGTGGCATGTTCACCAGGCCCTTCACCAGGTTGCGCCGGTGGGACAGGTCGGGGCCGATCACTGCGGTTTTCAGGTTGCGAAAGTGCACCCGCAGGATGCGCTGGGCCATGCGCACGGTGCGTTCGTGGCCTTTATTGTGCTCGATCAACTCACGCAGGTTGATGGGCGCGGAGAATTGCACCCGGGTCTTGCGGCCCAGGATCAGGATGCTCAGCAGCCGGCGCAGGCGGCCGGTGACGGCCCAGCTGTCGGCGAACAGCAGTTTCCAGGGGCTGGACTCGCTGTCGGGCGACTGGCCCCAGAACACGCTGACTGGAATGATCTGTGCATTCTCTTCGGCGTGTTCGGTGAGCACATCCACCAGGCGGGTCAGGGTGGGTG
>NZ_JACARS010000041.1:0-24623 GCF_013386485.1 Pseudomonas sp. P7758
CGGGCATGCCGAGCCTGGGCGAGGCACCGAGTGGTGGGGCAAAGACCTTTTGGTTACTTTTGGGGCGTTTGCCAAAAGTGACCCGCTGTAAGAGCGGAACCCTAAGTGGCCGTTACCGCAGCAACGGATATGTACACTCACGAAACCCGCTCCCCAACCACAACCCCATCCCGCCACCAAGCCGCCAAACTAAAGACGTTCGGCGCCTTGAGCAGCGAAAAATGATTCCCCGGCCCATACCAAACCTCCAACACCCCCACGCACCCGCGCCACCCCTCAACCATCAACCCCTGCTCCCGCTGATTACCCGCCGCATCGAGGGTCGGATCCTCCGCCAACACCAACCGCACCACCCCCTCATACCGCCGACCAGGCCGATAAACCATGCGCAACGCCGACGCATACGTGCGCGCCGGCCCATACATGGCATCCACCGAAGACCGCGCCGGCAACAACCCAACCCCCACCATCCCCTCATGCAACAACCGCCGCTGCTCCACTTCATCGCGCCCGGCAAAATCCACCGCATCAATCCCAAGCGACTTACCCGAAGCCACCTGCATCGACTCCACCAACCGCAACAACGCCGCCGTCGTGGTATAGGGCCGGCCCACCACCCCATTGCCCCCGGGCGCCTCGCTGTCGATCAACGTCAACGACGCCACCTCACGCCCCTGAGCCTGCAACCGCGTGGCCATCTCGAACACCACCCAACCGCCAAACGAATGCCCCACCAAATGCACTGGCCCCGAAGGACATTCCTGCTCCAGGGCCTGCAAATAACAGCGCGCCGCTGCCTCAACCTGGCTATGGGGCACCACCTCCCCATCCAGCCCACGGGGCTGCAAGCCAAAGATCGGCCAGTCCCGTCCCAACGCCTCGGTCAACCCTACAAACCCCGTCACGCTATCCCCCGCCCCCGGCACACAGAAGATCGGTGCCTGCCCGGCGCGACCACTCTGGATCCGCAACAACGGCTGATGCACCGCCACCGCCGGCGCCTCACTCAACGCCAGGGCCTCAACCATCGCCTGCCCCAGCGCCTGGATATGCGGTGCCTGCATCATGCTCTGGTGATCCCCCGGCACCTCAATGCGGCGCAATTGCCCCACGGCCAGTGCCTCATCCCATCCCAAATCCAGGCTGCGCCGCGAGAGTTCCGTCGGCCGCTCGGCGGCGCTGAACAAGTGCACCGCCAGCGGCATCGGGAACAGGCTGTAATGCGCCAACGCATGCCCATGCCCGACTTCCCGCTGGATAAAACTCAACAGGTCCGCGTCCGAAGCCGCCGCCATCTGCGCGTACAACAAATGCCGATCGCGGCAGCGTTGCAGCAAACCCGCAAAGTCCAGCTGTCCAATGTCCGCTTCCAGTTGCTCAAGGCTCGCCAACTCATCCACACCTCCCTGTGCCTTCCAATACGCCGTGCACTGCAACAGCAAATGCCGCTTGAGGGCATCCGGCCCGCTCCAGCGCGCCTTGCCCTGGTCGGTCATGCGCGGCACGTAGCTGTCGATCAACCCGAGGAATGCCACCGGTTCGTCCAGCCCCTGCAGTTGCATCGCCACTTCATAGGCCAACACCCCGCCGAACGACCAACCCGCCAGCCGATACGGCCCATGGGGCTGCACCGAGCGGATGATCCCCACCAGCCGCGCCGCCAGGCCTTCCATGGTCTGCAACTGCACCTCGCCAAGGGGTGCACCGGGCAGGCCATAGATCGGGTAGTCCCCCGGCAGGTGCCGACCCAGCGCCGGGAAATACACGTCCATGCCGCTGAACTCATGCACCAGGAACAACGGCGGCTGGCTGCCGCTGGCGCGTACGGTGATCAGCGAGCTGTTGTCCTCCCGCGCCGTGCGCTGACCGAGCATCGAGGCAACCGAGGCCACGCTGGCGTGCTGGAACAGCTCGGCCAACGACACCTCAAGCCCCGCCTCTTCCATCAGGTTGACCAGCCGGATCGCCAGCAACGAATGGCCACCCAGTTCAAAAAAACTGTCATGCCGACCGACCTGCTCCAGCCGCAACACCTCGGCCCAGAGGCGTGCCAGGGTCTGTTCCAGCTCGTTCGCCGGCGCCTCGAACACAAGGCTCGCCGATGCCTCCAGCGCGGGCACCGGCAAAGCCTTGCGGTCGACCTTGCCGTTGGCTGTCAGGGGCATTTTTTCCAGCGGTACATAGGCCGATGGCACCATGTAGTCCGGCAGGTGCTGCAGCAGATGACTGCGCAACCCTTCGATGGCCAGCGGCTCGCCGGTGTAGTACGCCACCAGGCGCTTGTCCCCCGGCGCATCTTCTCGTGCCAGCACCACCACATCCTTGATGCCGCTGCAGGTGGCCAGGCGTGCTTCGATCTCGCCCAACTCGATGCGGAAGCCGCGGATCTTCACCTGGTCGTCATTACGCCCGATGCACTCCAGCAGTCCGTCCGCCGACCAGCGCCCAAGGTCGCCGGTGCGGTACAACAAGCCATCGCCAAACGGATCATCGACAAACTTCTCGGCCGTCAGCTCCGGCCGGTTCAGGTACCCCTTGGCCAAGCCATGCCCGCCAATGCAGATTTCCCCGACCACGCCCAGCGGCACCGGCTGCAAGTGCGCATCCAGCAGGTGGATT
This sequence comes from Pseudomonas sp. P7758, assembly GCF_013386485.1. Classification (NCBI taxonomy): domain Bacteria; kingdom Pseudomonadati; phylum Pseudomonadota; class Gammaproteobacteria; order Pseudomonadales; family Pseudomonadaceae; genus Pseudomonas; species Pseudomonas sp. P7758. Next base: position 2,620 of record NZ_JACARS010000041.1, read on the forward strand.
TGCGTGTTGGCAATCGGCCTGCCGATCGGCACGCTTTCGGCATCGGCGGCGATGGCCTGCACTTCATGCGTGGTGGCGTAAGTGGTGGTTTCCGTCGGGCCGTAGCAATGCACCAGCCGCAGTGCCGGCGCCTGGGCCAGCAGGCTGCGGAACGCCGCCGGGTCGGCCCGTTCACCGCCGCACAACAGGATGCGCAGCCCGGCCAACGCGTCGGGAATCAATTGCACGTACTGGTTGAACAGCGCAGTGGTGACGAACAGGATCGTCGCCCCGCCCGCCTTCAGTGCCCGGCCAAACGCGCCGGGGTCGAGCAAGGTCGCATGGTCGATCACCAGCACCTGGCCACCGTTGAGCAAGGGGCCCCACACGTCCATGGTGCTCGCGTCGAACGCCGGGTTGGAAGCGAACGCCACGCGGTCATGGGCGTTGAAATCGGCGTAACCGTTATTGATCACCAGCCGCGTGATGCCCCGGTGCGGTACCAGCACACCCTTGGGGGTGCCGGTGGAACCGGAGGTGTACATGATGTACGCCACGCGCTCCGAGGACTGCGACAGGTCCGGGTTGTGGCTCGGTTGCGGGTCCAGCGCCAGGGTGTCGAGGTCGATACGTCGGGCCGGGTAAGCGACAGGCTCGCTGCTGTGGGTCAACAGCCACACCGCGCCACTGTCCTGCACCATAAAGGCCTGGCGCTCGGCCGGGGCGTTGATGTCCAGCGGCACGTAGGCCGCCGCGCATTTGAGGATTGCCAGTTGGCTGAGCAACAGGTCAATCGAGCGCGGCAACAGGATCGCCACATGGTCGCCGGGCTGCACGCCCAGGTTGCGCAGGTGGTGCGCCAACTGGTTGGCTCGGGTGTTCAGCGCGCCGTAACTCAGGGTGTGTTCGCCATGCACCACTGCGATAGCACCCGGGCGTGCCTGGGCCTGGGCTTCGAACAAACGCTGCACCGTATGTTCGTGAGGGAATTCGCGCTGGGTGGCGTTGAATTCCATCCGCAGTTTTTCACGCTCCGCCGCCGGCAGAATCGACAGTTGGCTGATTGAGCCCCCTGCATTCTGTTCCAGGGCCTGCACCAGTTGCTCCAGGGCAACATGCAGGTACTCGCAGAGGCGTGGCGCGCCCTGCCCCATGGCGTCAAAGCCAAACCCGTCGCCCAGGTCATCGACACTCAGGGACAGCGCAAAGTTGGTACGTTCCTCGGCCTTGAGCACCTGCATGCCCTGCCACGCCTCGGCTACGCCGCCAGCGTGCGGGGCGCTGTGGCGATAGTTGAACAGCACGCTGAACAGCGGCGTATTGGCCGGCAGCCCGCTGCAACGCTGGGCCAGGGCCAGTGGCGCATGTTCGTGACTGAGCAACCGGGTCAGGCTTGCGTGGGTGGCCATCAGCGCTGCGTGCACCGTGCGCTCACCCAGGTCGACCCGCAGCGGCAAGGTGTTGATGAACACGCCCAAGGCACGTTCGGCGCCTTCGCCGCCTTGCAGCCGGCCCAGCAATACGGTGCCGAACACCACCTGCTCGCGGCCGGAAACCTTGCCCAGCACCTGCGCCCAGGCCAGGTGCATCAGGCTCGCAGCACTCACCCCAAGCTGCCGTGCCAGGGTGCGCAGGCGCCCGTTCAACAGCGGGTCGACGCGCAAATGTGCCTGTTGCGCTTCACCCGGTGCACTCAATGCCAGCGTCGGCTCATCGACCTCCCCGAGCATCTCGCGGAAGAACGCTTCGTGCTCTTCCTCACGCATGCCCAACCGCGTCTGCGCCACATAATTGCGATACGGCACCGCCGCACCCAATTGCTCGCGCCGGCCGAGCAAGCACGCCTGCATCTCGTGCTGCAGCACCTCCAGCGCAACGTGGTCCATCACCAGATGATGGAACAGCAACAACGCAACCACCCGCTGGTTGGCCGGGTCCTCGGCGTACACCAGGCGCATCAGCGGTGCCTGTCCCAGGTCCAGGCGGTGCTGATGGAAGCGCGCCTGCAAGTGCTCCAGCACATCGCCCGTCGCCTGAATCGCCTCGACCTGCAACGACGCCCGGCGCCACACTACTTGCACCGGTTCTTCCAGCCCGTCCCAGTGCATCGACGAGCGCAGGATATCCTGCCGCTCGATCACCGCCTGCAACGCCTGGGCAAACGCTTCAAGGCGCTCGACGCTGGCGAAGGCAAACTGCGCCTGCAACAGGTACGCGTCACCCTGTTGCACTGCGCGGTGGTGATACAGGATCCCGGCCTGCAACGGCGCCAGCGGGTAAATGTCCTGAACGTTGGCCGCGCCACCGGGAATGGTCGCGACAAGGCGGTCGATGGCGGGTTGCTTCAGGTTCACCAGCGTCAGCATGTCCGGGGTGATCCGCGTGCAATCCGCGGCGATCCCATTGGCTGGCACCACCACTTCGCGACCACCACCCACGGCAGCCGCCAAGGCTGCAAGGGTGGGTTGACCAAACAACACTTTCACATCCGCCGACAACCCGACCCGACGCATGCGGCCGATCAGGCTGGCGGCCAGCAGCGAATGGCCGCCCAGCTCGAAGAAATGGTCGTGCCGACCCACACGCTCCACCTTGAGCAAATCAGCCCAGAGGCCGGCCAGGGTGATTTCGGTTTCCCCCACAGGCGCGACGTACTCCCGGGCGCTCACCGATTCCAGGCCCGGCGCCGGCAGTGCCTTGCGGTCGAGCTTGCCATTGGGGCTCAGGGGCAAGGCGTCCAGGTGCATGAAGGTGGCCGGTACCATGTAGTCCGGCAGGTGTTCCAGCAAATGGCTGCGCAAAGCGTCGATTTGCGCCGGCACGCCGGTGTAGTAAGCCACCAGCCGTGAATCGCGGGCGACCACGGCGGCTTCGTTGATCTGCGGGAATTGCAGCAGTCGCGCCTGGATCTCCCCCAGTTCGATGCGCAAGCCACGGATTTTCACCTGGTCGTCATTGCGGCCCAAATACTCGATGGTGCCGTCCGGCAGGTAGCGCCCGACGTCGCCAGTGCGATACATCCGGCCGGCGCTGAACGGGTCCTTGAGGAAGCGCTCGGCGGTCAGCTCAGGACGGTGCAGGTAACCCCGCGCCACTTGCACGCCACCGATGAACAGCTCGCCCACCACACCCAACGGAACAGGCTGCAACTGCCCGTCCAGCAGGTACATGCGGGTGTTGGCAATCGGCTTGCCGATGGGGGTGTTGTCCGGCGTGACGGGCCCGGCACAATCCCACGCCGTCACGTCCACCGCCGCCTCGGTCGGGCCATAAAGGTTGTACAAACCGATGCCCGGCAACTGCTGTTTGAAGCGGCACACCAGGCTGCCGGGCAACGCTTCACCACTGCACATCACCCGCACCAGCCCGGCGCTCTGGCTGACGTCGCCGTGGGCCAGGAACACATCGAGCATAGACGGCACAAAGTGCAGCGTGGTGATCTGCTCCGCCTCGATCACCTCACACAGGTAGGCCGGGTCTTTATGCCCGCCAGGACGCGCCATCACCAACCGCGCGCCGGTGAACAGCGGCCAGAAGAACTCCCACACCGAGACGTCGAAGCTGAACGGGGTTTTCTGCAACACCCTGTCCTGGGCAGTCAGCCCGTACTCGTCCTGCATCCACAGCAGGCGGTTGACCACGCCCGCGTGCTCGTTGATCACGCCCTTCGGTTGGCCGGTAGAACCCGAGGTGTAGATCACGTAGGCCTGATGCTGCGAGGTCAGCCCGTCCACTCGTGGGTTGGACGTTGGTTGGTGCTGCCAGGTGTTCCGGTCCAGGTCCACCTCCGGCACCGTGACGTCGCCCAGCAACGAACGGGTTTCGCCCTGCACCAGCACGGCGGCCGGTGCGCTGTCCTTGAGCATGTAGGCGATACGTTCCAGCGGATACGCCGGGTCCAGCGGCACATAACCGCCGCCCGCCTTGAGGATTGCGAACAGGCCAATGACCATCTCCAGGCCGCGCTCGACGCAAATCGCCACCCGCGAATCCGGCTGTACACCCCGCTCCCGCAGATGGTGCGCCAACTGATTGGCCCGTTCGTTCAGCTCGCGGTAGCTCAGGCACTCCGAGCCTGCCTTCACCGCAAGCGCATCCGGCGTTCTCGCCACCTGGGCTTCGAACATACCGTGCAGCGTCTGGTCGAGGTTGTAATCCACTGTGGTGTTATTGAAGTCGAACAGCAGATGCTGGCGCTCCTGATCGTCCAGCAAGTCAGCCTGCTCCAGCACCGCCTGATCGTTATCCACCATGGCCTGTAGCACGCGGGTGAAATAGCCGACATAGCGTTGCATGGTCGACTCGTCGAACAACGCGATGGCGTATTCCAGGGTGCCGCGAATTTCGCCCCGGGTCTCGCCGAGGTTCAGGGACAGGTCGAACTTGGCAAAGTGACTGTCCTCCACGATTCCTTCAAGGCTCAGGTCGCCCAGAGCCAGCACCGGCGCGTCACTGTCCTGCCAGGTCAACATCGTCTGGAACAGCGGGCTATGGGCCAGGCTGCGCAATGGCCGGGTGATTTCCACCACCTGCTCAAACGGCAGATCCTGATGAGCCTGGGCGTCCAGCGCCAGCCCCTTGACCCGCGCCAGCAGCGCCTCGGCGCTCAGCTCGCCCGAGGTATCAATGCGCACTGCCAGGGTGTTGACGAACAACCCGATCAGGCCTTCCACCTCGGCCCGCTGGCGGTTGGCGACCGGCGAGCCGATCACCACTTCCTCCTGCCCGGCCAAACGCGCGAGCAACGATGCCCACGCCGTCATCATCACCATGTACAGCGTGGTGCCGTGGCGCTGGCTGAGGGCCTTGAGCCCGGCGCTCAGGCGCTCATCCAGGTGCACCTCGACGCTGCTGCCGGCGTAGTCCTGCTGGGCCGGGCGTGGGCGGTCGGTCGGCAACATCAGCAACGCCGGCGCACCGGCCAGGGTGTGTTGCCAGTAGCTGCTCTGGCGATGCAGCACTTCGCCGCTCAGCCACAGGCGCTGCCATACGGCAAAGTCGCTGTACTGGATCGGCAACGGCGGCAGTGGGTCAGCCTCACCGTGGCTGAACGCCTGGTACAGCGCCATCAGTTCGCGGGTCAGCACGCCCATGGACCAGCCATCGGACACGATGTGGTGGATAGTCAGCAGCAACACGTGGTGATCGTCGGCCATGATCACCAGGCGCCCGCGCAACAGCGGGCCGCGCTGCAAATCAAAAGGCGCCGAGGCTTCGCCCTGGATCAACGCGTCGAGCACCTGCTGTGCTTCGGGGTGGCGGCGCAGGTCCTGGACTTGCAGGGGCATCACTTCTTCAGGCGGCACGATCAGCACCTGGGCGTCGTCATCCTGCTGGGCAAACCGGCTGCGCAAGGTCTCATGCCGCGCGACGATCCGTGCCAGGGCCCGTTGCAGCGCGTCGACGTGCAACTGCCCGCGCAGGCGCAGGCCGATGGGAATGTTGTAGGCGGTGTTGGCGCCCTCCATCAACGCCAGGAACCACAGGCGTTGCTGGGCAAACGACAACGGCAACTCCGTGTCCCGCGCCGCCGGCAGGATATCCGGCAAGGTGCTGCGCCCGGCCTGGGCCACTACCTGCGCCACCGCCGCCAGTTCGGCATTGGCGAACAGTTCGCCCAGTGCCAGGTCGACCCCCAGTTGCTGGCGAACCTGGGACACCATGCGCATGGCCAGCAACGAATGGCCGCCCAACTCAAAGAAATGATCCTGGCGCCCCACGCGCTGCACCTGCAGCACGTCCGCCCAGATCTGCGCCAGCACGGTTTCGATGTCGCCGTGGGGCGCCTCGTATTCGCGGGTGAAGACGGCGGCCAGATCCGGCTTTGGCAGCGCCTTGCGGTCCAGTTTGCCGTTTGCGGTCAGGGGCAACGTATCGAGTTTTACGTAGGCCACCGGGACCATGTAGTCCGGCAGGTGCGCCACCAGATGCGCGCGAATATCGCCCACATCGAGGGGATCGAGCTGCGGGTTTTCGGTGAAGTAAGCCACCAGCCGGGGCTGGCCGGGCTGGTCTTCACGGGCCAGCACCACCACTTCCTGAATGCAAGGCAGCTGGTTGAGGCGGGTTTCGATTTCCCCCAGTTCGATGCGCACACCGCGGATTTTCACCTGGTCGTCGTTGCGGCCCAGGTACTCGATATTCCCGTCCGGCAACCAGCGCGCGAGGTCGCCGGTGCGGTACATGCGGCCCGAATTGAATGGGTCATTCAGGAAACGTTCGGCGGTCATTTCCGGGCGATTGAGATAACCCCGCGCCACGCCCTTGCCGCCCACATACAGTTCACCGGCAACCCCCAAGGGCACCGGGCGCTGCTGTTCGTCCAGCAGGTAAACCGTGGCGTTGGAAATGGGCTTGCCGATGTGCAACGGCTGCCCGGGCTCGATCCGCCCGGAGGTCGCCACCACCGTGGCTTCGGTGGGGCCGTAGTTGTTGATCACCTCGAAACGCTGGGCCCGGGTGAACTGGCGCAGGCGGTCGCCGCCAATCAGCAAGGTGCGCAGGGTCGGGTGTTCGATGTTCTGGCTGAACGCATATTCGGCCACCGGCGTGGGCAGGAAACATACGTCCAGCGGTTGCGCGCGCCACCAGTCCAGCAGCGCGTCGATATCTTCGGCGCCGTCGTGGGCCGGCGGCAGGTGCAAGGTGGCCCCCACGCACAGTGCCGGCCAGACTTCCCAGGCCATCGCGTCAAAGCCAAACCCGGCCACGCTCGCGGTGTGACGGCCTGCGCACAGGTCAAACGCGGTGCAGTGCCAGTCCACCAGGTTGGCCACGGTGTGATGTTCCACCATCACGCCCTTGGGCAGGCCGGTGGAGCCGGAGGTGTAGATCACGTAGGCCAGGTTGGCGGGCGTGACGGCCACCTGCGGGTTGCTCGCCGAATGGTGGTGCCAGGTAAAACGGTCCAGGTTGATCACCGGCACATCGAGCGCGGGCAGGCGCTCCAGCAATGCATGTTGGGTCAGTACCGCGACCGGGGCGCTGTCGCCGAGCAGGTAGCTCAGGCGCTCGGCCGGGTGCGACGGGTCCACCGGTACATAGCAGGCGCCGGACTTGAGGATCGCCAGCAACCCGGCCAGGGTGTCCAGCCCGCGCCGGGCAACGATGGCCACGCGATCGTCGGGTTTTACCCCCAGCGCCAGCAGGTGATGGGCCAGCAGGTTGGCTTGTTGATTCAACTCGGCATAGGTCAGCTGGCGGCCTTGATACACCGCGGCCACCGCGTCCGGGGTCAGCAGGGTCTGGGCCTCGATACGCCCATGCAGGGTGGTGCCTTGGGGGAAGTCGATGGCTGTCGCGTTGAACTGCTCCAGCAGATGCCGCTGCTCCGCCTCGGGCAGCACCGACAAGCGATTCAAGGGTGTTTCGGGTGCCTGTTCCAGCGCCTGTACCAAATTCTCCAGGGCAGTTTGCAGATAAGCGCACACCCGCTGCGGATCAACCTGGGCGCAGGCCAACAGGCTCAGGCTGAAGCCTTCGCCCAGGTCGTCGACGCTCAGGGTCAACGGGTAGTTGGTGCGTTCCTCGGAGCGCAACGCTTGAATACCCTGCCAGGCCGAGACCGCTTCGGCGCTCGCGCCGCCTGCGCTATGGCGGTAGTTGAGCAACGCGCTGAACAGCGGCGTCGGCGCCACTACACCGCTGCAACGCTGGGCCAGGGCCAGCGCCGCGTGTTCGTGACGCAGCAAGGTGGTCAGCCGGGCATGGGTCGCCTTGACCCCGGTGCGCACGTCTTCGGCGCCAACATCCACCCGCAATGGCAAGGTGTTGATAAAGATCCCCAGGGCACGGTCGGTGTCGTGGCTGCCCTGCATGCGGCCCATCAGCACCGTGCCGAACACCACCTGTTCCTTGCCCGCCAGCACTCCCAGCACCTGGGCCCAGCCCATGTGGAACAGGCTCGCGGCGCTGACGCCCAACTGCCGGGCCTGGGCGCGCAAGCGCCGGCTCAGCTCCGGGGCCAGCGGCAGGCTGATCTCCTGGATGTTGTCGCCGTCGCCCTGCACATCCTGCAGGCCGTAGGGCAAGGTCGGCTCGCTGATGTCGCCGAGCATCTGCCGGAAGAACCCCTCGTGCTCCTGCTCGCTGATGCCCAGGCGCGCCTGGGCGACATAGTTGCGAAACGGCACCGCCTGGCCCAGTTCACCCGCCCTGCCCAGCAGGCAGGCTTGCATCTCGTGGCAGACCACTTCCAGCGCGCTGTGGTCCAGGGCCATGTGGTGGAACAACAGCATCGCCACCACCCGTTGGCCGGCTTCATCCCAGGCCCGCACCAGGCGCAGCAGCGGCGCGCGGGTCACGTCCATGCGGTAGTGGCGGCCATCGAACAGGCGATGCAACTGGGCGGCGATATCGCCGTCTGCCGGGTCCAGTTCAATCGCCTGCACCGGCAGGCGCGCCGTGCGCCAGACCACTTGCGACGGTTCTTCCAGGCCTTCCCAGACCACGCCGGTCCGCAGGATGTCGTGACGGTCGATCACCTGTTGCAAGGCCAGGGCAAAGCCCTCGAAACGCTCAAGGCTGTCGAAGGCAAACAGCGACTGCATGATGTACGGGTCGCCGTGCTCGGCACTCACATGATGGTAGAGGATGCCCTCCTGCAACGGTGCCAGCGGGTAGATGTCCTGCACATTGGCGACGCCACCCTCGACGGTCTCGAGGATACGGTCGATGGACGCCTGGCTGAGGGTCGACAGGCTCAGCATCTGCGGGGTAATCGAGGTAGCGCCCGGTGGAATGCCATTGGCCGGCACCTGCACCTCACCGGCCTTGGTGGCCGAGTACTCCCCGGCCTTGATCAGCTCGATCAGCGCCGGCTTGTGTTCGCGCAGCGAGGCCACCAGTGCCGCGTCGCTCAGGGCCTGCTTGTTGCCTTGCACCGACAACTGATCGCCCTTGAGCGCCAGTTGCACATCCTTGGCCTTGAGTGTCGCCAACAGTTCGATGATGCTCACAGGACGATCTCCATTCGTTCGGTAATTGCGGCGTAGCCGGCCAGGGTCGGCTGTTCGAACAGGCCCCGCACATCGGCTTCCATGCCTTCCTGACGCAAGCGTCCGATCAAGCTGACGGCCAGCAACGAGTGCCCGCCCAGCTCGAAAAAGTTGTCGTGACGCCCTACCCGCTCCACCTTCAGCAGCTCGGCCCACAGCCGCGCCAGGGTGATTTCGGTAGCGCCCACCGGGGCTTCGTACTCGCGCACGATCAGTGATTCCACACCCGGCGTCGGCAAGGCCTTGCGGTCGAGCTTGCCGTTGGGGCTCAGGGGCAGAGCGTCGAGATGGACGAATACCGCGGGCACCATGAAGTCCGGCAAGCGCGCCAGCATGTGCGCCCGCAGTAGCTCGATATCGGCTGGCACGCCGGTGTAGTACGCCACCAGGCGTTCGTCGCGGGCCAACACGGCCGCTTCCTTCACCTGCGGGTACTCGGTCAGCCGCGCCTGGATTTCCCCCAGTTCGATACGCAGGCCACGGATTTTCACCTGGTCGTCATTACGGCCCAGGTACTCGATATTGCCATCCGGCAGGTAGCGCCCGACGTCACCGGTGCGGTACATCCGGCCTGGGTTGAACGGGTCCTTGAGGAAGCGCTCGGCCGTCAGCTCGGGACGGTGCAGGTAGCCGCGAGCCACTTGCACACCGGCGATAAACAGCTCGCCCACCACGCCCAGCGGCACCGGTTGCAACCGGGCATCCAGCAGGTACATGCGGGTGTTGGCAATCGGCTTGCCGATAGGCGTGTTGTCCGGCACCACGGGCCTGGCGCAGTTCCAGGCGGTCACGTCCACTGCGGCTTCCGTCGGGCCATAGAGGTTGTACAAGCCGATGCCGGGCAATTGCTGCTTGAAGCGCCGCACCAGGCTGCCGGGCAAGGCTTCGCCGCTGCACATCACCCGCAGCAGCCCGGCGCCCTGGCTGACATCACCGTGGGCCAGGAACACATCGAGCATCGACGGCACGAAGTGCAAGGTGGTGATCTGTTCTGCCGCGATCACCTCGCACAGGTAAGCCGGCTCCTTGTGCCCGCCGGGGCGTGCCATGACCAGCCGCGCACCGGTGAACAGGGGCCAGAAGAACTCCCACACCGACACATCGAAGCTGAACGGGGTTTTCTGCAGTACCGCATCAGTGGCGTTCAGGCCGTAGGCGTCCTGCATCCACAACAAGCGGTTGACCACACCCGCGTGCTCGTTGATCACGCCCTTGGGTTGGCCGGTGGAGCCGGAGGTGTAGATCACGTAGGCCTGGTGCTGCGCGGTCAACCCGGGAACCTGTGGGTTGGACACCGGCTGGTGCGCCCAGGTGTTCTGGTCAAGATCCACCACCGGCACCGTCACGTCGCCCAGCAACGAACGGGTAGCGCCCTGCACCAGCAGCGCCGCGGGCTGGCTGTCTTGCAGCATGTAGGCGAGGCGATCCAGCGGGTACGCCGGGTCCAGCGGCACATAACCACCACCGGCCTTGAGGATCGCAAACAGACCGATGACCATCTCCAGACCACGCTCGACGCAAATCACCACCCGCGCATCCGGCTGCACGCCCAGTTCCCGCAGGTGGTGCGCCAGTTGGTTGGCGCGCTGGTTCAGCTCGGCATAGGTCAGGCATTGCTCACCCGCCTTCACCGCCAATGCATCCGGCGTGCGCTCGACCTGGGCCTCGAACAGGCCGTGCAGGGTCTGCGCCAGGTCGTAGTCAACCTCGGTGGCATTGAAATCAAACAGCAGTTGCTGACGCTCTGCATCCCCCAGGATCGGCAGGCGGTCAAGGGCCTGGTGCGGCGCGTGCTCCAGGGCCTCCACCAACTGGGTCAACGCCATCTGCATATAACCGCAGACCCGTTGTGCGCCTACCTGGGCCGGGGTCAACGCGGTGAAGTCATAACCATCACCCAGGTCATCGACGTTCAGGGTCAACGGATAGTTGGTGCGCCCGTCATTGGTCAGGGTCTGCATGCCTTCCCAGGCGTGCTGCGCGTCCTGTGAACGGGTGGCGCCGCCCCGGTGGCGATAATTGAGCATCGAGCTGAACAGCGGCAGCGGCGCCGCCACCCCGCTGCAACGCTGGGCCAGGGCCAGGGAAGCATGTTCATGGCCCAGCAGCGCGGTGAGCCGGGCATGGGTGCTGCGCACGCTGTCGCGCACGCCTTGCCCGTCGATATCCAGGCGCAATGGCAGGGTGTTGATGAACACGCCAAGGGCCCGGTCCGCGCCCTCGCCGCCCTGCATCCGGCCGACCAGCACCGTGCCAAACACCACATTCGGCTTGCCCGACGTCACCGCCAACACCTGCGCCCATGCCAGGTGGAACAGGCTCGCGGTGCTCACGCCCAGCAGGCGTGCCTGGGCCCTGAGGCGCCGGCTGACGGCAGCGTCCAGGTGATGCGTGAATTCTTCGATATCCCGACCATCGCCCTGCACATCCTGCAAGCCAAACGGCAGCGTTGGCTCATGGATATCGCCAAGCATCTCGCGGAAGAACCCTTCATGTTCCTGCTCGCTGACACCCAGTCGCGCCTGCGCCACGTAATTGCGATAAGGCATCGGCGCGGCCTGCGGTGCGGGGTGCCCCAGCAGGTAGCCCTGCATTTCCCGCAGCACCACGTCAAACGCGGTGTGATCCAGCACGATGTGGTGATACAGCAGCACCGCCACCACCCGCTGATTGGCCGGGTCGTTGGCGTACATCAGGCGGATCAGCGGCGCCTGGGCGATGTCCAGCCGGTAGCGCCGGGCGTCGAAACGCTGATGCAGGCCGGCCAGCACATCACCGTCCAGATGCAGCGCTTCGACCGTCAATCGAGCCTTGCGCCACACCACTTGCACCGGCTGCGCCAAGCCTTCCCAGACCACACCGGTCCGCAGGATGTCGTGGCGGTCGATCACCTGCTGCAAGGCCTGGGCGAAGCTGTCCAGGCGCGCCTGGGTATCGAATGCCAGGTGCGATTGCAGCAGGTACGGATCGCCCTGCTCCGCCGTGATGTAGTGGTAAAGAATGCCTTCCTGTAACGGTGCCAGCGGGTAAATATCCTGCACATTGGCGGCGCCACCCGGCACGCTGGCGACGATCTGGTCGATCATCGGCTGATCCAGCTCCACCAATGGCAGCATCGAGGGCGTGATGCGCGGGCAATCGGCGGCGATGGCATTCACCGGCACCACCACTTCCCGGCCACTGCCCACTGCCGCTGCCAATGCCGCCAGCGTCGGCTGGCTGAACAGCACCCGCACATCGGCGCTGAGGCCGGCCTGGCGCATGCGCTCGATCAGGCTTACCGCCAGCAAGGAATGGCCGCCCAGCTCGAAGAAGTGGTCATGGCGGCCCACTTGCTCCACCTGCAACACCTCGGCCCAGATCCGCGCCAGGGTGGTCTCGACTTCGCCGCGTGGGGCTTCATATTCCCGGCTGAGCACGGCGGCCTGATCCGGTGCCGGCAGCGCCTTGCGGTCAAGCTTGCCGTTGGCGGTCAACGGCCAGCTGTCGAGTTTGACGTAGACCACCGGCACCATGGCCTCGGGCAGTTGGCTGTGCAGCTCGGCGCGCAGGGTTTCGATAACCAGCGGTTTTTGTTCGGTGAACCAGGCCACCAGGCGGCCGTCGCGCACCAGCACCACGGCTTCCTTGACGCCGTCGACGGCGGCCAGGCGGGTTTCGATTTCTCCCAGCTCGACGCGCACGCCCCGGACTTTTACCTGGTCGTCGTTGCGGCCCAGATATTCAATGTTGCCATCCGGCAGCCAGCGCGCCAGGTCGCCGGTGCGGTACATGCGGCCCGGGTTGAACGGGTCATCGAGGAATCGCTCGGAGGTCAGGTCCGGGCGATTCAGGTAGCCGCGGGCCACGCCGCGGCCGCCTACATACAGCTCACCGGCCACACCCACCGGCACCGGCCGTTGTTGTGCATCCAGCAGGTACACCGTGGCATTGGCCATCGGCTTGCCGATATGCAGCGGCTGGCCGGCGCGCACCCGGCCAGAGGTGGCGACCACCGTGGCTTCGGTGGGGCCGTAGTTGTTGATCACCGCGAAACGTCGCTCATGGCTGAACTGGCGCAGGCGATCACCGCCGATCAACAGGGTGCGCAAGCTTGGGTGCTCAAGGTCCTGGCTGAACGCGTACTCGGCCACCGGGGTGGGCAGGAAGCTCACGTCCAGCGGCTGGGCCAGCCACCAGGCCAGCAGTTCGTCGATGTTTTCATTGCCGACATGGGCCGGTGGCAGGTGCAAGGTCGCCCCCACGCACAATGCCGGCCAGACTTCCCAGGCCATGGCATCGAAACCGAAGCCGGCCACGCTGCTGGTGTGGCTGCCGGCCTGCAGGTCGAAGGCTTCACAGTGCCAATGCACCAGGTTTTCCACGGTGCGGTGTTCCACCATCACGCCTTTGGGCTGGCCGGTGGAGCCGGAGGTGTAGATCACATAGGCGAGGTTCGCCGGGGTCAGGCTGGCGACGTGGGGATTGGTGCCGTCGGGATAGGCGCCATGCAGATCGACGATGGCGATATCACCGAGCACGCCACGGGTGCTCTCTTCGGCCAGGACCGCGACCGGTGCGCTGTCTTGCAGCAGGTAAGCGATGCGCTCGGCCGGATAGGCCGGGTCTACCGGGACGTAGGCCGCGCCCGCCTTGAGAATCGCCAGCAGGCCCGCCAGCATCTGCGGGCCGCGTCGGCAGCAGATCGCCACACGGTCGTCGGGCTGTACGCCCAGCGCCAGCAGGTGATGGGCCAGTTGGTTGGCGCGTTGGTTGAGCTGTTGGTACGTCAGGTGCTGGCCGTCCTGGCTCACGGCAATCGCCTGCGGCAGGCGCAGGGCCTGGGCTTCGAAAGCGCCGTGCAGGGTCTGCCCTTGCGGGTAGTCGCGGGCGGTGGCGTTGAAGCTGCGCAGCAGGTGTTCGCGTTCGCGGGCAGGCAGTACCGGCAACTGATGCAACGGCGTTTGCGGCGCGTGCTCAAGGGCCTCCACCAGTTGCTCCAGCGCACTGTGCATGGAGTCGCACAGGCGCTGCGCGCCGATGGATTCCAGCGCCAGTACCGTCAAGCCGAAGCCCGTACCGAGGTCGTCCACACTCAAGGTCAGCGGGTAATTGCTGCGTTCTTCGCCGCCGAGCAACTGCACGCCTTCCCAGATACCGTGGCCGTCGCGGGCCATTTCGCCCGGGGTGCTATGGCGGTAGTTGAGCAAGGCACTGAACAACGGCATCGAGGTCGGCACGCCGCTGCACCGCTGGGCCAGCGCCAGGGACGCATGTTCATGGCCCAGCAAGGCACTGAGCCGGGCGTGGGTCGCCTTGACGCCGGCACGTACCGCGTCGGCACCCACCTCCACCCGCAGCGGCAAGGTGTTGATGAACATGCCCAATGCCCGGTCGGCACCTTCGCCGGCTTGCATGCGGCCCATCAATACGGTGCCGAATACCACGTCCTGACGGCCCGACACCAGCCCGAGGACCTGGGCCCACGCGAGGTGCATCAGGCTCGCAGCGCTGACCCCCAGTTGCCGCGCCTGTTCACGAACCCGCAGCGCCAGCCCTGCATCGACGGGCAATTCGGCCTCTTCGATATCCCGGCCATCGCCCTGCACATCCTGCACGCCGAAGGGCAGCGTGGGCTCGTCGACATCGGCGAGCATTTCGCGGAAGAACTGCTCGTGTTCCTGGGCGCTGACACCCAGGCGCGCCTGTGCCACGTAGTGACGGAACGGTGCCGCGGCCGGCAAGTCATCGGCCTGGTTGAACAGGAACGCCCGCATTTCCTGGCCGACCACTTCCATGGCGGTGTGGTCCAGTGCCAGGTGATGGAACAGCAGGATCGCCGCGACCCGCTGGTTGGCCGGGTCCTGCGCATACACCATGCGCAGCAGCGGCGCCTGGGTGATATCCAGGCGATAGTGGCGGGCATCAAAACGCGCGTGCAGTTGTTCGATCACATCACCATCGGCCGGGTCCAGCGGGATGTGCTGTACGACCAATTCGGCATGACGCCACACCACTTGCACCGGGCTGTCCAAGCCTTCCCACACCACGCCGGTGCGCAGGATATCGTGGCGCGCCACGACCTTTTGCAGCGCGCCCATGAAGGCCTGCAAACGCTCGACGCTGTCAAACGCCATGCGCGATTGCAGCAGGTAGGGGTCGCCCTGTTCGGCGCTGATGTGGTGGTAGAGGATGCCTTCCTGCAACGGCGCCAGCGGGTAGATATCCTGCACGTTGGCCGCACCGCCGGGCACCGTCGCCACGATGCGGTCGATGGCCGGCTGGTCCAGCTTGACCAGGGTCAGCATCGACGGCGTGATGTGCTCGCAGCCAGGCGCAATGCCGTTGGCCGGCACCACGATTTCCCGGCCACTGCCCACCGCCGCCGCCAGCGCCGCCAGGCTTGGCTGGTTGAACAGCACCCGCACATCGGCGCTCAGGCCCGCCTGGCGCATGCGCTCGATCAGGCTCACCGCCAGCAACGAATGGCCACCGAGTTCAAAGAAGTGGTCAAAGCGCCCTACCCGCTTGACCTTCAGCACGTCCTGCCAGATTTGCGCCAGCAGGGTTTCCACCTCGCCCTCCGGGGCTTCGAAACCACGGCTGAGCAGCGACGCCTGATCCGGCGCAGGCAGGCCCTTGCGGTCCAGCTTGCCATTCGCCGTCAGCGGCAACAGTTCCAGCCAGACATAGGCCGACGGCACCATGTAGTCCGGCAGCCGGCTTTGCAGGTGCGCACGCAACGCTTCAATGCCCAGCGACGCCTGGGCGGTGTAGTAAGCCACCAGGCGCTTGTCGCCTGGCTCATCTTCACGGGCCAGCACCACCGTGTCTTTGACGCCGGAAACGCTGGCGAGGCAGCTTTCGATTTCACCCGGCTCGATACGGAAACCCCGGATTTTCAGTTGATGGTCATTGCGGCCCTGGTACAGCAAGGTGCCGTCCGCCTGCCAGCTCGCCAGGTCGCCGGTGCGGTACAGCAGCCCATCGCCGAACGGGTCGACGATAAATTTCTCTGCGGTCAATTGCGGCTGGTTCAGGTACCCCTTGGCCACACCCGCGCCACCGATGTACAGCTCGCCAACCACGCCCAGCGCCACCGGCTGCTGCCGTGCATCCAGCACGTAGGCACGGCTGTTGCCAATCGGTCGACCAATCGGAATACCGCCCTCACCCACCGACTTGATCTCGAAGGTGGTGGAAAACGTCGTGGCTTCGGTGGGGCCATAGCCATTCAGCAGGTGCTGCGGCGCGCCGTGCTCAAGCACCCGGGCGATCACCTGCGGGTCGAGCACATCGCCGCCGACGATCAAGTAGCGCAGTTGCCGGAACATCGGTATCAACCCGTCGGCGTACTGATGGAACAGCCCGGCGGTCATCCACAACACGCTGACGGATTGCTCCTGCAACAGGGCGCCAAACGCGGCCTGGGACAGCAACGTGGCATGCTCGACCACCACCACGCAGCCGCCGTTGAGCAACGGCGCCCACACATCGAGGGTGCTGGCGTCGAACGCCGGGTTCGAGGCGAAGGCCACCCGGTCGCGGTGATTGAAGTCGGCGTAGCCGTTGTTGATCACCAATCGAGAGACGGCGCGATGGGGCACCTGCACGCCCTTGGGCGCACCGGTTGAGCCGGAGGTGTACATGATGTACGCCACGCTTTCGGCAGACTGGGACAGGTTCGGATTATGGGTCGGCTGATTGTCGAGGTTCAGCCCGTCGAGATCACGCAGCACCTGCCCGGCATGACTGTCCTGCACCATGAACGCCTGGCGTTCGTCCGGTGCATTGATATCCAGCGGCACGTACACCGCCGCGCACTTGAGGATGGCCAGCTGGCTGACCAGCAGGTCGATGGAACGTGGCAGCGCGATGGCCACGCTGTCGCCCGGTTTTACACCCTGGTCGATCAAATAGTGGGCCAGGCGATTGGCCCGCAGGTTGAGTTCGCGGTACGTCAGCGACACGTCGCCGTGCACCACCGCCAGCGCGTCGGGGCTGGTCAGGACGCTGGCTTCGAAGATCCCGTGCACGGTGTGCGTAGCCGGGTAGGCGCGGGCAGTGGCGTTGAAGTCCACCAGCACTTGATGCCGCTCGGCGGGTGGCAGGATCGACACTTGATGCAGCGGTGTGGTCGGCGCCTGTTGCAGTGCCGTGGCCAGGTTGCGCAAGGCGCTGAGCATGTAGTCGCCGACGCGCTGCACATCCACCTCCGCCACGCCTTGCACGGTCAGGGCAAAACCTGCGCCGAGGTCGTCGACGTTCAGCACCAGCGGGTAGTTGCTGCGCTCCTCGGAACTGAGGATTTCGATCCCGGCGTCGGCGAACGGGCTGGCGCCCGGCGCTTCACCCGGCGCGCTGTGGCGGTAGTTGAGCAAGGTGCTGAACAACGGCAGCGCACCGGACACGCCACTGCATCGCTGGGCCAGGGACAAGGACGCATGTTCATGCCCCAGCAACTGTGCCAGCCGCGCATGGGTGGCGCGCACGCCAGCCTGCACGCCCACCGCGCCGACACTGACCCGCAACGGCAAGGTATTGATGAACATTCCCAGCGCCCGGTCGGCGCCCTCGCCGCCGTGCAGCCGGCCCAGCAGCACGGTGCCGAAGACCACGTCGTCCTGGCCCGAGACCTGGCCGAGGACCTGGGCCCACGCCAGGTGCACCAGGCTTGCGACACTCACCCCCAGTTGCCGGGCCTGCTCGCGAAGGCCCAGGCTGAGGGCCGGTTCCAATGCCACGTGTGCTTCGCGCACACCGCTGCCGTCGCGGTTCACGTCCTGCAAGCCGAAGGCCAGGGTCGACTCGTCGATGTCGCCGAGCATTTCGCTGAAGAACGCCTCATGCTGCGCAGCGCTCACACCGAGGCGCGCCTGGGCCACGTAGTTGCGGTACTGCACGGCGTCGGGCAGCAAGCCGGTTTCGCCTGCAAGGCTCGCGCTCATTTCCTCCACCAGCACCTGCAACGCGGTGTGGTCCAGCAGGATGTGGTGCAGCAGCAGGATGCCGACGTAACGGCCCTGATCCTCGGCGTAGGCAAACCGCATCAGCGAGGCGCGGGACAGGTCGAGGCGGTAGTGGCGTGGGTCGAAGCGTTCCTGCAGTTGCGCCAATACGGCGCTGGAAGGATCGGCTTCAACCTGCTCAACCACCAGCAGCGCCTGGCGCAAGACCACCTGCACCGGCTCGTCCAGGCCTTCCCAGACAATCCCGGTACGCAGGATATCGTTGCGCTCGATCACACTTTGCAGCGCACGGATAAACGCCTCGACCGGCTCATGGCCGCTGAAGCTGAACTGCACCTGCAACACGTAGGGATCGCCTTCGGTGGTTGCCAGGTGGTGGTAGAGGATGCCGGCCTGCAACGGGGCCAGGCCGTAGATGTCCTGTACGTTGGCGATGCCGCCGGGGACACTGGCGATGATATGGTCGATGGCCTGCTGGTCGAGATTCACCAGCGGCAGCATGTCCGGGGTGATGTGCCGCGTCGCTTCGCCGATCAGGTTGGCCGGGACCTGCACTTCATGTTGCCCGCCCACCGCAGCGGCCAGCGCAGCCAGGGTCGGCTGGCCGAACAGCACCCGCACATCGGCGCTCAGCTCGAGCTGGCGCATGCGCTCGATCAGCTTGACCGCCAGCAACGAATGGCCGCCCAGCTCGAAAAAGTTGTCCTGGCGCCCGACCCGGTCGACCTTGAGCAGGTCTTGCCAGAGATTCGCGATCGCGGCTTCCACCGCGCCTTGTGGCGCTTCATAACCACGACGGGCCAGGGCATCGGCGTCCGGTGCCGGCAAGGCCTTGCGGTCGAGCTTGCCGTTGGTGGTAAGCGGGAACGCGTCGAGCAGCACAAAGGCGCTGGGCACCATGTACTCGGCGAGGGACAGCAGCAGGTGGTCACGCAGCTCAGCGGCAGTGGGCGTGTGTTCAGGCTGGGCAATCACGTAGGCCACCAGGCGCTTGTCGCCCGGTTCGTCTTCGCGGGCAATCACCACGGCTTCGCGCACACCTTCGCAGGTGGCCAGGCGTGCTTCGATCTCCCCCAGTTCGATACGGAAACCGCGAATCTTCACCTGGTCGTCGTTGCGCCCCAGGTACTCGACACTGCCGTCGGCCAGCATCCGGCCGAGGTCACCGGTCTTGTACAGGCGCAGGCCGGTTGCGGAATCCGTCAGAAAACGTTCGGCCGTCAGCTCATCGCGGTTGAGATAACCCCGCGCCACGCCGGCACCGCCGACGTACAACTCCCCGACTACGCCGCTCGGCACCGGTTCGCGGCGGGCGTCCAGCACATACAGTTGCAAGTCGGGAATGCGCACGCCAATCGGGCTCACGCCCACCCGCTGTGCATCCGCCGCCTCCAGGGCACGGTAGGTCACGTGCACGGTGGTTTCGGTGATGCCATACATGTTGACCAACCGCGTACCAGCGTTGGTCACCCGGGCGTACCACGGCTTGAGAATCCCCGGTTCCAGGGCTTCACCGCCGAAGATCACCTGGCGCAGCGAGTGCAGTTGCTGGCTGCGGCCCTGTGCCGCGATCAACTGGCGGAACGCGCTCGGCGTCTGGTTGAGAATACTGACGCCGGCTTCGCACAGCAGTGCGTAACACTCGTCCGGCGAGCGGCTGACCAGCTGCGGCACCACCAGCAACTGCCCGCCATGCATCAGCGCGCCCCAGATCTCCCACACCGAGAAGTCGAAGGCAAACGAGTGGAACAGCGCCCAGGTGTCATTGGCGTTGAACTTGAACCAGTGCTCGGTGGCGCTGAACAGTCGCGCGACGTTGCGGTGTTCGATCATCACGCCCTTGGGCAGGCCGGTGGAGCCGGAGGTGTAGATCACATAGGCCAGGCTGGACGCGCTGATTGCAACGTTGGGGTTGACGATGGGCTCGTGCTGCAGGCTGTTGAGGTCGATCGACGTGACGTCGCCCACCAGGTGGCGGGTGTCGTCCTGCACCAGCACCGCCAGCGGCGCGCTGTCTTTCAGGGTGTAGGCGATACGGTCCAGCGGGTAGGCCGGATCGATCGGCACATAACCCGCCCCAGCCTTGAGAATCCCCAGCAGGCCAATGATCATTTCCAGCCCGCGTTCGACACAGATCGCCACCCGGTCGTCGGGGCGGATGCCATGCTTGAGCAGGCAATGCGCAACCTGGTTGGCGCGCTCGTTCAGCTCGCGGTAGCTCAGGTGTTCGTGTTCAAAGCGCAGCGCGATGGCTTCGGGATGGCTGGCGGCATGAGCTTCGACTTGCTGGTGGATCAGGGCTGAATCGGCGTAGTGCTGGGTGCTGGCGTTAAGGCCATGCAGCAGATGCTGGCGTTCGGCGGCAGGCAGGATGCCCAGGTTGTGCAACGGTGCATCTGGCGTTTGTTCCAGGGCCAGCACCAGGTTTTCCAGGGCGGTGTGCAGGTAACCGGCAATGCGCGTCGCGCCGATGGAGGCGTCCACCATCACGGTAAAGGCAAAGCCTTCGCCCAGGTCATCGACGTTGACCGTCAGCGGGTAGTTGGTGCGTTCTTCGGCGCCCAACACCTGGATGCCTTCGGCGATGTCGATCACCGCCTGGGTGTCCGAGGCATCGCTGTGACGGTAATTGAGGATGGCACTGAACAACGGCGTGGGTGCGGCCACACCGCTGCAACGCTGGGCCAGGGCCAGGGAGGCGTGTTCGTGATCGAGCAGTTCGGTCAGGCGCTTGTGGGTGGTGTGCACGGCGGCGCGCACGCCTTGTTCGCCTACATCCACCCGCAGCGGCAGGGTATTGATGAACATGCCCAGGGCCTGGTCGGCACCCTCGCCCGCGCCCATGCGGCCGAGCATCACGCTGCCAAATACCACGGCTTCGCGAGCCGAGACCTTGCCCAGCACCTGGGCCAGCGCCAAGTGCATCACACTGGCGGGACTAACACCCAACGGTCTCGCCTGGGCCCTTAGACGGCGACTTAGATCGCCGTCGACGGCAATGCGGGTTTCGTCGATGCCATGCCCGTCACCCTGCACATCCTGCAGGCCGAACGGCAGGGTTGGCTCGTCGATATCGGCCAGCATCTCGCGGAAGAACGCTTCGTGAGCCTGTTCGCTGACGCCATGGCGGACCTGGGCGATGTAGTTGCGAAACGGCACCGGTGCACTGGCGTGTTCGGTCTGGCCGGCGAGGTGCAGCTGGATCTCCCGGCGCACTACGTCGAGGGCGGTGTGGTCGAGGATGGTGTGGTGGAACAGCAGCATGGCGACCACACGCTGGTTGCGCGGGTCTTCGGCGAACACCAGGCGCAGCAGCGGGGCCTGGCCGAGGTCCATGCGGTAGTTGCGGGCGTCGTAGAGGGCTTGCAGTTGGGTCAGTACATCGCCGTCGAGGCGGGCTTCTTCGCAGGCCAGCGACGCCTTGCGCCAGACGACTTGCAGGGGTTCGTCGAGGCGATCCCAGGCCATCGAGGTGCGCAGGATATCGTGGCGGTCGATGACCCATTGCAAGGCCTGGGCGAAGGTTTCAAGACGGGCGCGGCTGTCGAACACGAACTGCGCGTGCAGCACGTAGGGGTCGCCCTGGTGCGCTGACAGATGGTGGTAGAGCATGCCTTCCTGGAGGGGTGCCAGAGGGTAGATATCCTGCACATTCGCCGCCCCGCCGGGGATCGCGGCGACGATGCGGTCGATGGCGGGTTGGTCGAGGTTGACCAGGGGCAGCATGTCCGGGGTGATGCGATAGGCCGGGCTGAGCCAGTCGCCGCCGTGTTGGGCGACGAGGTCGAGCAGTTGGGGTTTGTGGGCGATCAGTTGGTCCCATAGGGCGTCATCCAGCGCGTCGTCGTCACCCAGGATGATCAGGTCGCCTTCGTCCATTTGCAGGCGGATCGGGTGGGTGGAAAGAGCTGCCAGTAATTTGCTGAACTGCATGGGGTAACCTGCTTTTTTGAGTCGGATACGGTTGAGGAGAAAGTCCGTTTTCAGCTGTCGCGTAAGTGCCTGGGAGGCCCGGTTTAAAGCGCGGGCGCAGTCGTGGGCCGGGAGGCTTCCCGCAGGGTTGGGAAATTAGAGGATTCGG
>NZ_JACARS010000042.1:0-8212 GCF_013386485.1 Pseudomonas sp. P7758
GTAAGAGCGGAACCATAGGCGGCCGTTACCGCAGCAACGGATATACACCCAAACCCAAAAACCACCTCACCCCCGCAAAGCCAACTCAATCAGCTCATGCAGCTCCTCAACCTCCAACGGTACAGTAGAAAACAGACTGCGAAACACGGTGGGCGCAACGATCAGGTTGATCAGCCGATCCACGCTGGGGGCAGTTTCAGCGTCGCCCGGATAGCGATCCAAGATCGTCTCCAACTGCCCGGTGAGAATCCCCACGCAATACCCCGGCGCCTGACTGCATTGCACATCGCGCATCATCTCCCGACCAAGATCCGAGCTCATTTCATCGCGATACTGCTCACCCCAAGCCCGCAGGTCGCCGCGCAGGCTGCCAGTGTTGGCCGGCTCACTGTCCGGCCGCAGCCGAGCCATGGCGACATCCGCCAACAGTGCAGCAAGGTCACCCCAGCGGCGGTAGATAGTCGAGGGCGTCACTCCGGCGCGCGTGGCTATCTGCGGCACGGTCACGCTGGAACGGTCCTGCTCTTCGAGCAATTCACGCACTGCCGAATGCACTGATTCCTGGACCCGGGCACTACGGCCCCCCGGGCGGAGCCCTTCTTTTATCGCCATGCGTAAAACCTTAACACAAAGAATTTGCTTTAAGCGCCATCCGGTAGCACACTCCGCAAAAGCAAAATATTAGCTTTAGCGGAGCGTGCCCATGTCCAGCGTTACTTCTCATCGTTCCAGCCTGGTGTTTCTGGCGATCACCTTGCTGACGTTTCTCGCCGCCTCCAGCGCGCCGACCCCGTTGTACCACCTCTATCAAGAGGGCCTGCACTTTTCGGCGGCGATGTTGACCCTGGTATTTGGCATTTACGCCTTGAGCCTGCTGGCTGCATTGCTGACCGTGGGTTCACTGTCGGACCACCTGGGGCGCAAGCCGGTAATTTTTGCCGCGCTGCTCCTCGATATGCTGGCGATGTTGCTGTTTATCAATGCCGACAGCGTCGGCTGGCTGATTGCCGCCCGCACGGTACAAGGCTTTGCCACCGGCATGGCCACCGCCGTACTGGGCGCCGCATTGCTCGACACCGACCGCCAGCAAGGCCCGCTGATCAACAGCGTAGCGCCTTTGCTGGGCATGGCCTGCGGGGCCATGGGCTGCAGCCTGCTGGTGGAGTTCGCGCCGATGCCGACCACGTTGATTTACTGGACCCTGCTCGGGTTGATGATCCTGCAGGCATTGTACGTCTGGCGCCTGCCGGAGACAGTCAGCCGGATTCCGGGGGCCCTGGCCTCGCTATGGCCCACCTTGCATGTACCGCCCCAGGCCCGACGCGCCTTGTGGATCTCGTTGCCGGTAGACGTAGCCGTATGGGCCATGGGCGGTTTTTATCTGTCCCTGGCGCCCTCGCTGGTGCGGGCGGCGACCGGGTCCACCTCGAACCTGATCGGCGGCGGGCTGGTGGCGGTGTTGACGCTGAGCGGTGCGGTGATGATTTTCAGCCTGCGCAACCGCCCGGCGGACAAAGTCCTGCGGTTGGGCGCCGTGCTGCTGGCGGTGGGTGTTGCGCTGATCCTCACGGCCGTCCACAGCGCCAGCCTGCCGCTGTTCTTCATTGCCACGCTGATCGCCGGCGGTGGTTTTGGCTCGGGATTCCTCGGTGCGCTGCGCAGTGTTTTGCCGTTGGCCTTGCCCCATGAGCGGGCGGGCTTGATGTCGGCGTTCTATGTGCTGAGTTACCTGGCGTTCTGTGTGCCGTCGCTGTTGGCGGGCAACTTGACGCGCACCTTCGGTTTGATCGCCACCACCGACGGTTATGGCGTGGTGCTGATCGTATTGGCACTCGGCGCGTTGGTGGCGTTGCTAATGCAGGATTTGGCGAAGAGCAGGGCGACGGCGGGTAATTGATTCGGTAATAATTCGTCACCCTTACGCCTTGGGATTCACCCATGAAGATCATCCGCAGCAAAGAATTCACCGGCACCCGCGCCTGGGAGGCGCTGGACATCGCCAATATGAACGGCATCACCACCCGTTTGCATTGGACCGACCAGCCGTATCGCTGGCACGTGAATGACGGCGAAGAGGTGTTCGTGGTGCTTGATGGCCAGGTGCAGATGCACTATCGCGAAAACGGCAGCGAACAGATGGCCTTGCTTCAGGTAGGCGACATCTTCTACGCCAGTGTCGGCACCGAGCATGTTGCCCATCCACAGGGCCCCGCACGGATTCTGGTGATTGAAACCGAAGGCAGCATTTAATGGTATATCTACGAAACAGATAACAGTTAGAGATATTACCCGTTATATAGATATTCGATTCGGTTCTACCATGGTCTCAACCTCATGCGAGGAAGAGGAATACACCATGACTTGCCCGAATACGCTTCACAGCAGCTTGAAACCCTTCAGTCACCTGACCCGTCCTCGGGAAGTGATTCGCCAGTTCACCCCCAACTGGTTTGCCGCCACCATGGGCACCGGGGTGCTGGCGTTGGCGCTGGCGCAATTGCCGGTCAACCTGGCGGGGCTGCACGCCGTGGCCGAAGGGCTGTGGCTGTTTACCATTGGCCTGTTTGTGTTGTTCAGCGTGCTGTATGCGGCGCGCTGGGTGATGTTTTTCCACGAGGCCCGGCGCATTTTCGGGCACTCCACGGTGTCGATGTTCTTCGGCACCATCCCCATGGGCCTGGCGACCATTATCAACGGCTTCCTGCTGTTCGGCGTGCCGCGCTGGGGGGATGGCGTGGTGCAACTGGCCGAGGTGCTGTGGTGGCTCGACGTCGCGATGGCCCTGGCCTGCGGGGTGCTGATCCCGTTCATGATGTTCACCCGCCAGGAACACAGTATCGACCAGATGACTGCCGTGTGGCTGTTGCCGGTGGTGGCCGCGGAAGTCGCCGCCGCCAGCGGTGGCCTGCTGGCGCCGCACCTGGCCGACGCCCATTCGCAACTGGTGATGCTGGTGACCAGTTACGTGCTGTGGGCGTTCTCCCTGCCGGTGGCGTTCAGCATCCTGACCATCCTGATGCTGCGCATGGCCCTGCATAAACTGCCACACGCCAATATGGCCGCGTCGAGCTGGCTGGCTCTCGGTCCCATCGGCACCGGTGCCCTGGGCATGCTGGTACTGGGCGGTGATGCACCTGCCATCTTTGCCGCCAACGGTCTGCCCGGCGTCGGTGAGATGGCCAACGGCATCGGCCTGGTCGCAGGCATCACCCTGTGGGGCTTCGGCTTATGGTGGATGCTGATCGCGGTGCTGATCACCCTGCGTTACCTGCGGGCCGGTATTCCGTTCAACCTTGGCTGGTGGGGATTCACCTTCCCGTTGGGCGTGTACTCGTTGGCCACGCTGAAACTGGCGAGCACCTTGCACCTGGGTTTTTTCAGCATCGTTGGTTGCGTGTTGGTGGCGGCGCTGGCGCTGATGTGGCTGATCGTCGCCAAGCGCACGGTGCAGGGCGCCTATAAAGGCGAGCTTTTTGTATCGCCGTGCATTGCAGGACTAGCGAATAAGTAAGCAGGATTAGGTAAAGTCGTGGCCTGGAAAAACCAATAACAGCCTTCAGGCCACGCAGGAACACGGACGATGAGCCACCCCTCGCAATTCACTTTGCTGCGCAAACGGCGTTTCCTGCCGTTCTTCATTACCCAGTCCCTTGGTGCGTTCAACGACAATATATTCAAGCAGTCGTTGATCCTGGCGATTCTCTACAAGCTGACCATCGAGGGCGACCGCTCGATCTGGGTCAATCTCTGCGCGTTGCTGTTTATCCTGCCGTTCTTCCTGTTCTCGGCCCTGGCCGGGCAATTTGGCGAGAAGTTCAACAAGGACGCGCTGATCCGGGTGATCAAGATCGGCGAAATCGTGATCATGTCCGTGGGCGCGGTGGGTTTCATGTTCAACCACCTGGAGCTGATGCTGCTGGCGCTGTTTGCCATGGGCACGCACTCGGCGCTGTTCGGGCCGGTGAAATACTCGATCATGCCCCAGGCCCTGCACGAAGATGAGCTGGTGGGCGGCAATGGCCTGGTGGAAATGGGCACGTTCCTCGCGATCCTCGCGGGCACCATTGGCGCCGGGATCATGATGTCGTCCACCCATTACGCGCCGGTGGTCTCGACGGCCATCGTCGGCATTGCGGTGCTGGGCTACCTGGCCAGCCGCAGCATTCCGCGCGCGGCGGCGTCCAGCCCCGAGATGCGCCTGAACTGGAATATCTTCAGTCAGTCCTGGGCCACCTTGAAGCTCGGCCTGGGGCAGACACCGGCGGTGTCGCGCTCGATTGTCGGCAACTCGTGGTTCTGGTTTGTCGGCGCGATCTACCTGACGCAAATCCCGGCCTACGCCAAGGAATGGATGTACGGCGACGAGACGGTGGTCACGCTGATCCTCACGGTGTTCTCGGTGGGCATCGCACTGGGTTCGATGCTGTGCGAAAAGCTCTCCGGGCGCAAAGTCGAGATCGGCCTGGTGCCGTTCGGCTCGTTCGGTTTGACCGTTTTCGGCCTGCTGCTGTGGTGGCATTCCGGCGGCTTCCCGCAGAACGTCCAGGCCAACGACTGGATCGCCGTGCTGAGTTACGGCCAGGCGTGGTGGGTGTTGTTCGATATCCTCGGCCTTGGCGTATTCGGCGGCTTCTATATCGTGCCGCTGTACGCGTTGATCCAGTCGCGTACCGCCGAGAACGAGCGGGCGCGGGTGATCGCGGCCAACAACATTCTCAATGCGCTGTTCATGGTGGTCTCGGCGATCGTCTCGATCCTGCTGCTGAGCGTGGCCAAGCTGTCGATTCCCGAGCTGTTCCTGGTGGTGTCGCTGCTGAACATCGCGGTCAACACCTACATCTTCAAGATCGTGCCCGAGTTCACCATGCGTTTCATGATCTGGCTGCTCAGCCATTCCATGTACCGCGTCGAGCACAAGAACCTCGAGCT
Source organism: Pseudomonas sp. P7758 (assembly GCF_013386485.1). NCBI lineage: Bacteria > Pseudomonadati > Pseudomonadota > Gammaproteobacteria > Pseudomonadales > Pseudomonadaceae > Pseudomonas > Pseudomonas sp. P7758. The sequence continues at coordinate 4,930 of NZ_JACARS010000042.1, forward strand.
GATCCCAGACGAGGGCGCGGCGTTGCTGGTGTGCAATCACGTGTCGTTTGTCGATGCGCTGTTGATTGCCGGTTCGGTGCGTCGGCCGATTCGTTTTGTCATGTACTACAAGATCTACAACCTGCCGGTTTTGAACTTTATCTTCCGCACTGCCGGGGCGATTCCGATTGCCGGGCGGCATGAGGACATCCAGATCTACGAAAAGGCCTTCCAGCGGATTGCCCACTACCTTAAGGACGGCGAGCTGGTGTGCATCTTCCCGGAAGGAAAATTGACCTCCGATGGCGAGATGAACGAGTTCCGAAGCGGCGTGACGCGGATTCTTGAAGAGACGCCAGTGCCGGTGATTCCGATGGCGTTGCAGGGGTTGTGGGGGAGTTTCTTCAGTCGCGATCCGAACAAGGGCTTTTTCCACCGGATCTGGTCGCGAGTGACCCTGGTGGCCGGCGCGCCGGTGACGGTGGAGGCGGCGACGCCCGAGGCGTTGCATGGGGTGGTGGGGGAATTGCGCGGGAGTGTCAGGTAGTTGATCGTTCCCACGCTCTGCGTGGGAATGCCGCCGTGGTCGCTCTGCGTCTGCGCCTTTAGAGTCGTGACGCGGAGCGTCACAGGATGCGTTCCCACGCAGAGCGTGGGAACGATCTGGTGCCTACCTAAGCGCTGATCTTGAGGCCAATGAGCCCGCAGATAATCAACGCCACACTGGCCAGTCGAAACAGCGCCATGGACTCCCCGAACAGGATAATCCCGGCAATCACAGTGCCCACTGCACCGACACCGGTCCAGATGGCATAGGCGGTACCCAGCGGCAGTTCCTTCATGGCCAGCCCCAACAGTCCGAGGCTGACGGCCATGGCGGCAATCGTCAGGGCCGTGGGCAGTGGCTTGCTGAAACCGTCGGTGTACTTCAGTCCGACGGCCCAGCCGACTTCAAACAGTCCGGCAAAAAACAGAATGATCCAGGACATGATGACCTCGCTTCTATAAGGCGGGGTCGTCCCCTGAATTAATCGCGCGATAGCGTCGCGAGGTCGTCCACGCGAAGCCCGTTAGAGTGCCGAATATTGATCAGGTGATCAAGTTTCGGACTTGCCCGCCAACAATTCGCGGTCTTCCTTTTCGCTCATCCGCCGGAAGTACGTAGCCAGGAGTGCCCCGGAAATATTGTGCCAGACGCTGAACAGCGCACTCGGCACCGCCGCCAGCGGCGAGAAATGCGCACTTGCCAGTGCGGCGCCCAAGCCGGAGTTCTGCATGCCCACTTCCAGCGACAGGGATTTGCGTTGTGCCAGCGGCAGGCCGAACACACGGCCGGTGAAATAGCCCAGCAGGAAGCCAAAGGTGTTATGCAGGATCACCACCGCCATGATCAGCAGGCCCGACTCGGCAATCTTCGCCTGGCTGGCCGCCACCACGGCGGCGACAATCGCCACGATGCTGACCACCGACACCAGCGGCAACACCTCGACCGCATGCCGTACCCGGGCGCCCAGCAAGCGCTGCGCCACCACGCCCAACACGATCGGCAGCAGCACCACTTGCAGGATCGACCAGAACAACTCCATGAACGACACCGGCAACCAGGCCGAGGCCAGCAGCCAGATCAGCGCGGGCGTCAGCAGCGGAGCGAGGAGGGTGGTGACGGCGGCAATGGCCACCGACAGGGCCAGGTCGCCCCGGGCCAGCCAGGTCATGACGTTGGACGACGTGCCGCTCGGGCAGCAGCCGACGAGGATCACACCGACGGCAATTTCCGGTGGCAGGTGAAAGACCTGGCACAGCAGCCAGGCCACGCCGGGCATGATCACGAAATGCGCGACCACACCCAATGCCACGCGCCACGGATGGCGCGCGACTTCAGCGAAATCTTCAAGTTTGAGGGTCAGCCCCATGCCGAACATCACCAGGCCCAACAGCGGCACGATGGCGCCTTTGAGGCCGAGAAACCAGGCGGGTTGCAGGAACGCAACCACGGCAAAAATCAGCACCCAGTAGGCGAAGGTATTGCCGACGAAACGGCTCAAGGCGGCGAGTGCACGCATGGGGTTGGTCCTTGTTATTCGATTTTGGAAGTGCGCATGCGATCAAATGTGGGAGCGGGCTTGCTCGCGAATGCGGTGTGTCAGCCAGGAAGATATCAACTGAAAGGACGCATTCGCGAGCAAGCCCGCTCCCACATTTTGATCTTCACAAGGCTTTAGATACCTTGTGGGGTTTCTTCGCCACCCAGTGCCTCAACCAACGCCGGCAGGAAGTCGCCAAACGTCAGCATCATCAGGGTAAAGCTGGCGTCCTGCTGGCCCAGTGCTTCGTCGCCGCCGTCCTGTTCCGCCTGATCCTGCAGCAGGTCTTCGAACTTCAGGCGCTTGACGGTCATTTTGTCGTCCAGCATGAAGGACAGCTTGTCCTGCCAGGCCAGGGACAATTGGGTCACGACTTTGCCGGTGGTCAGGTGCAGTTGGATCTCTTCGCCGGTCAGGTCCTGGCGTTTGCAGCGCACGATGCCGCCGTCTTCGTGGGTGTCGCGCAGTTCGCATTCGTCGAGGACGAAGAAGTCATCGGCCGGTTTCTGGGTGGTGACCCAGTCGGTCATGATGGCGGTTGGCGCGGTTTTCACGGTCAGCGGACGTACCGGCAGGGTGCCGATCACTTCACGCAGGGTGGACAGCAGGTCTTCGGCACGTTTCGGGCTGGCGGAGTTCACCAGGATCAGGCCCTGTTTCGGCGCGATGGCGGCGAAGGTCGACGAGCGACGGATGAACGCGCGCGGCAGGAAGGCCTGGATGATTTCATCCTTGATCTGGTCGCGTTCCTTTTTGTAGACCTTGCGCATTTGCTCGGCTTCGATCTCTTCGACCTTTTCCTTCACCGCATCACGCACCACGCTACCCGGCAGGATACGTTCTTCCTTGCGCGCAGCGATCAGCAGGAAATCACCGCTGACGTGTACCAGGGGCGCGTCTTCGCCTTTACCGAAAGGGGCGACGAAACCGTAAGTGGTCAACTCCTGGCTTGCACAAGGGCGCGCCAGTTTGGTGGCCAGTGCAGTTTCCAACGCCTCGGCATCAACAGGCAGATCTTGGGTCAGGCGATAGATAAGCAGGTTTTTGAACCACATGGGGTGAGTCTCTCCTTATATACAAAGGGGGGCATTATTCTCCTCATGGCGTCATAGGCCAACCCTCGCTAAGCCATTGGAAGGCCTGAAAAAAATTATTTAAGAAAGTGCTTGCCAGACTATGGGTCGCTCCGTAGAATGCGCGCCACACCGAAAGTGAAGGGT